>NZ_RIBZ01000053.1:0-21285 GCF_003721215.1 Streptomyces botrytidirepellens | reverse complement strand
GGGCGCGGGCGGTGCGGGCACCGGGGGCACGGGCACCGGCGGCATGGGCGCGGCGGGGTGCGCGGGCCGGGCCGGTGGGGTGGGCATCGGAGGTACGGGCGGGGCCGGGTGGTGCGGAGGGGGACCGGGGGGCTGACTCGCGCTCTGGGCCCAGCCTGCGTCCTGCGGCCCGGGCCCCTGCCCCGCCGGCCGGTGGGACGGTGGCAGCGGAGCTCCCACTGCGTGCTGCATCCGGTGGCACTCCGTCTCGTACAGGCGGCAGTCGTGACGGACAACTGTCGCGTGGTGACGCGGCGCTGAGGCCGCTCCTACCGAACGGTACCTGGCCAGGCCGCCGCTGTGTGAACGCCCCGGAAACCCGATGCGTGCCCGTTTCGGCGCGTCAGCCAGGCAATTCGTCCGGGGAGGCCCTCAACTGCGGGCGCATGACGGGGTGTTGGAAAGCCCGCGGCGGTGCCGCGGGCTTCCCTGGCGATGACACAGTTGTGACCGAACCGGGTCAGCCCTGCGAGCTCTCCCGGGAGATCTCCCCGTACGCCGCGAGCAGCACCGCCGGGTCCGGCCCTTCCAGCACGGTCGGCTTGGCGATGCCGTCCAGCACGATGAAACGCAGCAGGTCACCGCGGGATTTCTTGTCGACCTTCATGGTCTCCAGCAGCTTGGGCCACTGGTCGCCGCGGTAGGTGAGCGGCAGGCCGACGGACTCCAGGACCGCGCGGTGCCGGTCGGCGGTGGCGTCGTCCAAGCGGCCCGCGAGACGGCCCAGTTCGGCGGCGAAGACCATGCCGACGGAGACGGCGGCGCCGTGCCGCCAGTTGTAGCGCTCGTTCTTCTCGATGGCGTGCGCGAGGGTGTGCCCGTAGTTGAGGATCTCGCGCAGGCCGGATTCCTTGAGGTCGCTGGAGACGACCTCGGCCTTGACCCGGATGGAGCGCTCGATCAGCTCGGCGGTGTGCGGACCGCCGGGGACGCGGGCCGCGGCCGGGTCCTGCTCGATCAGCTCCAGGATGGCCGGGTCGGCGATGAATCCGGCCTTGATGACCTCGGCGAGGCCGCTGATGTAGTCGTTGACCGGCAGCGAGTCCAGCGCGGCCAGGTCGCACAGCACCCCGGCCGGGGGGTGGAAGGCGCCGACGAGGTTCTTGCCCTCGGCGGTGTTGATGCCGGTCTTGCCGCCGACCGCCGCGTCGACCATGCCGAGCACGGTCGTCGGGACGGCGATCCAGCGCACCCCGCGCAGCCAGGTGGCGGCGACGAACCCGGCGATGTCGGTGGTCGCGCCGCCGCCGACGCCTACGATGACGTCGCTGCGGGTGAAGCCGGTCTGGCCGAGCGCCTTCCAGCAGTACGCGGCGACCTCGGCGGTCTTGGCCTCCTCCGCGTTCGGCAGCTGGATCGCGATGGCCTCGTACCCCTGGTCGGCGAGGTCCTGGCGGATCGCCTCACCGGTCTCGGCCAGCGCCTCGGGGTGCAGGACGGCGACGCGCTTGACCGCTTCCCCGATCAGGCCGGGCAGCTCGCCGAGGAGCTGCCGGCCGACCAGGACCTCGTACGGCGCGGTGCCCGCGGTCCCGCCGACCTGGATGCGCGTGGGGGTTTCGGTGCTCATGCCTTCTTCAGCTCCAGTGCGTCCATGACGGCGTCGGCGACCTCGTCGGGGGTGCGGCCCTCGGTCGTCACGACGGCCCGGGCGACTTCGGTGTACAGCGGGCGGCGCTGCTCCATCAGCTCCCGCCAGCGCTGGCGGGGGTTGACGGCGAGCAGTGGGCGGGGGGCGTCCAGGCCGGTGCGCTTGACGGCCTCGGCGACGCCCATCTCCAGGAAGACCACCGGCAGGCCGGTGAGCAGGGCGCGGGTGCCCGGGTCCAGGATCGCGCCGCCGCCGAGCGCCAGCACGCCCGGGTGCCCGGCGATGGCGGTCGCCACGGCCTGCCGCTCCAGCTCGCGGAAGTGGGGTTCGCCCTCGTCGATGAAGATCTCGGAGATCTCCTTGCCCGCGGTCTCCACGATGTCGGTGTCGGTGTCGCGGAACGTGGTGCCCAGCCGCTCCGCGAGCACCCGTCCGACGGTGCTCTTCCCGACGCCCATGGGTCCGACCAGGACGGTCGCGGGCCCCTCCGGCGCGCTGGGGCCGCTCACCGGATGGCCAGGCTGTCGAGGAAGCCCCGCACGTTGCGGCGGGTCTCGGCGACCGAGTCGCCGCCGAACTTCTCGGCGACCGCGTCGGCCAGCACCAGGGCGACCATGGCCTCGGCGACGATGCCCGCGGCGGGCACCGCGCACACGTCCGAGCGCTGGTGGTGGGCCTTGGTGGCCTCGCCGGTGGTGACGTCGACGGTGGCCAGCGCGCGGGGCACGGTCGCGATCGGCTTCATCGCGGCCCGCACCCGCAGCAGCTCACCCGTGGTCAGCCCGCCCTCGGTGCCGCCGGAGCGGCCGGAGGAGCGCTTGATGCCCTCGTCGGTCGACACGATCTCGTCGTGCGCCTGGGAGCCGGGCACCCGGGCGAGGTCGAAGCCGTCGCCGACCTCGACGCCCTTGATGGCCTGGATGCCCATCAGCGCGGCGGCCAGCCGCGCGTCCAGCCGGCGGTCCCAGTGCACATGCGAGCCGAGGCCCACCGGCACGCCGTACGCCAGCACCTCGACGACGCCGCCGAGGGTGTCGCCGTCCTTGTGGGCCTGGTCGATCTCGGCCACCATCGCCTTGCTCGCGTCGGCGTCCAGGCAGCGCACCGGGTCGGCGTCGAGCCGCTCGACGTCGGACGGCTTGGGGTAGACGCCGTACGGGGCCTTGGCCGCGGCCAGCTCGGTCACATGGGAGACGATCTCGATCCCGGCCGTCTCCTTGAGGTAGGAGCGGGCCACGGTACCGAGGGCGACGCGGGCGGCGGTCTCGCGGGCGCTGGCGCGCTCCAGGATGGGCCGGGCCTCGTCGAAGCCGTACTTCTGCATTCCGGCCAGGTCGGCGTGGCCGGGGCGGGGGCGGGTCAGCGGCGCGTTACGGGCCAGCCCGTCCAGGATCTCGGGGTCGACCGGGTCGGCGGCCATGACCTGTTCCCACTTGGGCCACTCGGTGTTGCCGACCATGATCGCGACCGGGGAGCCGAGGGTGAGGCCGTGCCGGACGCCGCCGATGAAGGTGACCTCGTCGCGCTCGAACTTCATCCGCGCCCCGCGGCCGTAGCCGAGACGGCGCCGCGCGAGGGCGTCCGCCACCATGTCGGTGGTGATCGGCACCCCTGCGGGCAGCCCCTCCAGCGTCGCCACAAGCGCGGGGCCGTGCGACTCCCCCGCGGTCAGCCAGCGCAACCTGCTCAACGGTGCTCCCTCATGCTTGCCCCTCGACGTGTAGCGGCGGGACCTGGTGCGGCCCTGGCCCGCCTCCTACCGATCCTCCCACGTCCGCCGGAGGGCCCGGGGTGGTGGTCCACCAGACGGACCTGGGCCTGAGACGGCGCGCGGGCGTCAGGAGCGGGCGGCGAGGGCCGCCTCGCCCGCCTCGCGCATGGCGGCGAGCGGCGCCGGGGCACGCCCGGTGATCTGCTCGACCTGCGGCACGGCCTGGTGGACCAGCAGGTCGAGCCCGCCGACCACGGCCCCGCCGCGCGCCGACCAGGCGGCGGCCAGCGCGGTCGGCCAGGGGTCGTAGAGCACGTCGAAGAGCGTGCCGGGGCGCTCGGGGACGGACGCGGCGAGCGCGTCGGTCGTCCCGGCGGGGGTGGTGGCGATCACCAGCGGGGCGTCGAACGCCTCGGTCGCGGCGGCCCAGTCCGCCGTGCGCACCGGCACCCCCAGCCGCTCGCCCCACTGCCGCATCTCGGCCGCCCGGGCGTCGCTGCGGACGTACGCGGTGACCTCGCCGTCGCAGATGCGGGCGAGCGCGGCCAGGGCGGAGGAGGCGGTGGCCCCGGCGCCCAGGACGGCGGCCCGCTCCACGCGCCGGACGCCGCGCTCCGCGAGCGCCGCCACCATGCCCGGGATGTCGGTGTTGTCGCCGATCCGTCGGCCGTCGTCGGTCAGGACGACCGTGTTGACCGCCTCCACCGAGGCCGCCGTGTCGCTGATGCGGTCCAGCAGCGGGATGACCGCGCGCTTGAGCGGCATGGTCACCGAGAACCCCGCCCAGCCCTGCTCCCCCGGCCCGCCGATCCGCTCGAAGAAGCCGGGCAGCGCGGCCTCGTCCAGTTCGACGGCGCCGTAGGTCCAGCCGTCGAGGCCCAGCTTCCGGTACGCGGCGTTGTGCAGCGCCGGGGACAGGGAGTGGGCGACCGGCGAGCCGAGCACGGCCGCGCGGCGGGTGTGGGACATGGGGTTCCTAGCCGTTCCTGCGCTGCTTGTTGAACTTGTCGACCAACTTCTGGTGCTCCGCGTAGGTCTTGGAGAACTCGCTCGTCTTGCCGTCGAGCGAGATGAAGTAGAACCACCCGTTGTCGGTCGGGTTCATGGACGCCTTCAGCGCGTCCGCACCCGGATTGCCGATCGGTCCGGGCGGCAGCCCCTTGTAGAAGTAGGTGTTGTACGGGTTGTCGTATCCCTTGATCTCGCTGATCGGGATATCGAGCTTGCTCTGGTTCTTGATGTAGTTGTACGTCGAGTCGAATTCCAGCTTGCCATTGGTCTGGGTGTTGCCGACCTCGAGCCGGTTGTAGACCACCTCGGCCATTTGCCGGAAGTCGCTGTGGGTGATGCCCTCCGCCTGGACCAGGCTCGCCACGGTGAGCAGCTGGAGCGGGGAGTCGAGGCCCTCCTCCTTGGCCTTGCCCTCCAGGTCGTACCGCGCGTAGTTCCGCTTGGCCTCGGCGACCATCTTGCGCAGCACGTCAGCGGGCTTGGCGTTCTTGCCCACGCTGTAGCGGGACGGGTAGAGGAATCCTTCCAGCGGATCCTTGATCTTCGCATTGTCGTTCGCCCAGGACGGCAGCCCGAGGCTCTTGGCCTGCTTCTTGGCAACGCCCGCCGTGGTGCCCGCCTTGACGCCGGTCTTCTTGTCGATCGCGGCATAGACCGCGACGTCGCGCATGCCCTCGGTGACGATCAGGGCATTGTTGCCCGCGGGGCTGAGCATCAGCTTCACCGCGGCCGCGCCGGACATTTCCTTGCGGAGGCTGTAGCTGCCCGGCTGGACGAACTTGCCGCTGTCCTCGACGGCTTCCACGAATGCGCCGCTGCTCTTCACCACGCCCTTTTCGGCGAGGATGCTGCCGATCTCGGCATTGCCGGAACCGTCGGGAACCTCCACCTCGACCTGACCGGTGCCCTGGCCCGCGTAGTCCGGCGCCGGTCCGAAGCGGGTCTGCCAGAAGTCGTACGCGAAGTAGCCGCCTCCGCCGACGGCGCCCACCAGGACGACGGTGACGAAGAGGCAGGCGACCCCGCTGCGGCGCTTGGTCCCGGACTCCGCCTTCTTGGATTTCTTGGATTTCTTGGAGCGGCCCTCGGAGGCAGCGTCCTCGTCGTCCGCCGCGCTGTCGCCGCCGTCGGCACCACTGTCGTTCCGGAAGAACGGATGGTCGTCAGGGCGGTCCTGCGGGGCCTCCCGCGGCTCCTGCGCCGCCTCCTGCGGCACCTGGGGCATCTGCTGGGTCTCCCCCGGCATCTGCGCGTCCTGCGGCGGCTCGTGCGCCGCCTGCTGCGGGAAGCCCTCCTGGACGCCGCCCTGGGCCGCGTAGCCGTACGGGTCGTTCGGGTCCATCCCGGCGCCGTACGAGCCGTCCCAGCCGCCGTTGTCGTAACCCTGCTGTGCCTGCTGTGCCTGCTGACCCTGCTGGACCTGCTGGTCCCAGGAGGGCTGCTGTTGCTGCTGCGGGAACGGCTGCGCGTCCTGCGGGTATCCGTGCGGGTACTGCTGGTGCCCGTACGGGTCCTGCCCGTAGAGGTCCTGGCCGTGGACGCCCGGGGCGTAACCGTCCTGCGCGTATCCGTCCCGGGGGTAGGGGACCTGCCCGTACGGATCGTTCGGGTCCTGCGGGTACGGGTCCTGACCGGTCACGGCCTGGTGGCCGCCCCACCCCTGGTCCCCGTACAACGGGTCCTCGGGATGCCACGGTTGGGAGCCGGGTCCCCGGCCGTACTCAGTCATCGAACCCCTAGCGATGGCGGTGGCAGCCGCCCGGTGCGCTCGCGGCACAAGCGACGGCTGCCATGTCGCGCGGAACGTTACCGTATCGCGATCAGATGACCACTTCGACGGCCTCGCCCGGCGCCCTGCCGGAGGCCCGCTCGGTCTCCAGCGCGCTTTGCAGAATGACCACCGCGGCTGCCTGGTCAACGACCGAACGGCCCTTCTTGGACGACACCCCGGACGCCCGGAGCCCATGCGCCGCTGTGACGGTCGTCATACGCTCGTCGACCAGCCGCACGGACACCGGCTGGACCCGCCGCGCCAACTCGCGGGCGAAGGTGCGCACTTTGGCCGCGGCCGGCCCCTCGCGCCCGTTGAGCGAGCGCGGGAGGCCGATCACCACCTCGATGGGCTCGTACTCCTCGACGATGGCCGCCAGCCGCTTGTGGGCGGCCGGGATGTCCCGTCCCGGCACGGTCTCCACGGGGGTGGCGAGGATCCCGTCGGGGTCGCACGAGGCGACCCCGATCCGGGCGTCCCCGACGTCGATGGCGATGCGCCGGCCGCGCCGCACGGCTACTGGCCCGATTCCGCGACGAGCCGCTCGACGGCCTCGATGGCGTCGCCGACGGCGTCCGGGTTCTGGCCGCCGCCCTGGGCGACGTCCGGCTTGCCGCCGCCTCCGCCGCCGAGCGTCTTGGCGGCGGTGCGGACCAGGTCACCGGCCTTGAGACCGCGCTCGCGTGCCGCCTCGTTGGTGGCAATGACGGTCAGCGGGCGGCCGTTCGCCACGGTGAACAGGGCGACGACGGCGGGCCGGTCGACGGCCCCCGACTTCTGGTCCAGCCGTCCGCGCACGTCCAGCACCAGCTTGCGCAGGTCGTCGGCGGTCGTGCTGTCCGGCACCCGGCCGGTGGCCAGGGCGACACCGCGGACGTCCTTGGCGCCCTCGGCGAGCCCGGCGGCGGCCTGGAGCACCTTCTCGGCGCGGAACCGCTCGATCTCCTTCTCGGCGTCCCTGAGCTTGGTGAGCATGCCGGAGATCTTCTCCGGAAGCTCCTCCGGACGGCCCTTGACCAGGTCGGTCAGCTGGGAGACGACCGTGTGCTCACGCGCGAGGAAGTTGTACGCGTCCACGCCCACCAGGGCCTCCACGCGGCGCACACCGGAGCCGATGGAGGACTCGCCGAGCAGCTTCACCAGGCCCAGCTGGGCGGTGTTGTGGACGTGCGTACCGCCGCACAGCTCCTTGGAGAAGTCACCGATGGTCACCACGCGCACCCGGTCGCCGTACTTCTCGCCGAACTCGGCGATGGCGCCCTGCTTCTTGGCGTCGTCCATGCTCATCACCTCGGCGGTGACGTCGAGTTCGCGGGAGAGCACCTCGTTGATCTTCTGCTCGACGTCGGTGAGCACCCCGCCGGGGACGGCGGACGGCGAGCCGAAGTCGAAGCGGAAGCGGCCGGGCGAGTTCTCCGAACCGGCCTGGGCGGCGGTCGGGCCCAGGGCGTCGCGCAGCGCCTGGTGGGTGAGGTGGGTGGCGCTGTGGGCGCGGGCGATGGCCCGGCGGCGCTTGACGTCGATCTCGGCGTACGCGCCGGAGCCGACCGTCACCTCGCCGACCTGGACGACGCCCTTGTGCACGCTGACGCCGGGCACCGGCTGCTGGACGTCCCGCACCTCGACGACGGCGCCGGAGGCCAGCTTGATCTTGCCGGTGTCGGCGAGCTGGCCGCCGCCCTCGGCGTAGAACGGGGTGCGGTCCAGGACGACCTCGACCTCGTCGCCCTCGGAGGCGGCGGGCGAGGACACCCCGTCGACCAGCAGGCCGACGACGGTGGACTCGCCGGAGGTGTCGCTGTAGCCGGTGAACTCGGTGGAGCCGGAGGTGTCGGCGACCTCGCGGTAGGCGGACAGGTCGGCGTGACCGGTCTTCTTGGCCTTGGCGTCGGCCTTGGCGCGCTCCCGCTGCTCCCGCATCAGGCGGCGGAAGCCGTCCTCGTCCACGGAGAGGCCCTGTTCGGCGGCCATCTCCAGGGTGAGGTCGATCGGGAAGCCCCAGGTGTCGTGGAGCAGGAACGCCTTGTCGCCGGGGAGCACCGAGCCGCCCGCGGCCTTGGTGTCGGTGACGGCGGTGTCGAGGATGTTGGTGCCGGCCTTGAGGGTCTTCAGGAAGGCCGACTCCTCGGCGAGCGCGACGGTCTCGATGCGCTTGCGGTCGGTCAGCAGCTCCGGGTACTGCTGGCCCATCGTCTTCAGGACGGTGTCCACCAGTTCGCCGACGACCGGCTCGGCGGCGCCGAGGATGCGCATGTTGCGGATGGCGCGGCGCATGATGCGGCGCAGTACATAGCCGCGGCCCTCGTTGCCGGGGGTGACGCCGTCGCCGATGAGCATGACGGAGGTGCGCATGTGGTCGGCGACCACGCGCAGCGACACGTCGGTGTCGTGGGAGGAGCCGTAGGCGACGCCGGTCAGCTCGGTGGCCTTGTCCATCACGACGCGCAGGGTGTCGGTCTCGTACATGTTCTGTACGCCCTGGAGGATCATCGCGAGGCGCTCGAGGCCGAGGCCGGTGTCGATGTTCTTGCTGGGCAGCTCGCCGAGGATCGGGAAGTTCTCCTTGCCCTCGCCCGGACCGCGCTCGTACTGCATGAAGACCAGGTTCCAGATCTCCACGTAGCGCTCGTCGTTGACGGCCGGGCCGCCCTCCACGCCGAACTCCGGACCACGGTCGTAGTTGATCTCGGAGCAGGGGCCGCAGGGGCCGGGGACGCCCATGGACCAGTAGTTGGGGCCCATGCCCAGGCGCTGGATCCGCTCGGCGGGGACGCCGACGACGTCGCGCCAGATGCGCTCGGCCTCGTCGTCCTGCTCGTAGACGGTGATCCAGAGCCGCTCGGGGTCGAGGCCGTAGCCACCGTCCGCCACCGAGCCGGTGAGCAGCTCCCAGGCGTAGGTGATGGCCCCTTCCTTGAAGTAGTCGCCGAACGAGAAGTTGCCGCACATCTGGAAGAACGTGCCGTGCCGGGTGGTCTTGCCGACCTCTTCGATGTCCGGCGTACGCACGCACTTCTGCACGCTCACGGCGCGCTTGTAGGGCGGCTGGACCTCACCCAGGAAGAACGGCTTGAAGGGGACCATGCCCGCGTTGACGAGCAGCAGGGTCGGGTCGTCCGCGATGAGCGACGCCGACGGCACGACGGTGTGCCCGCGCTCCTCGAAGAAGCGCAGCCAGCGGCGGCGGATTTCAGCCGACTCCATCAGTGGTCCTCATTTCGGGCGTTCGGGTGGGGGTAGGGGGACGTGTGGGTGAGCTGGATCCGGCCGCGCTGGGCCGGCAGCTGTGTGAGGTCGTTGGCGGGCGGCGCCGAGGTCAGGCCCAGGGCGTCCTTGAGGGCCGCCTCGCGGTCGGCCATGCCGTCGCGCACGTCGAGCGCGAAGACCTTGATCCGCCGTCCGGCGAGCACCGCCCGGTCGGCGGCCTGCGCCGCCAGGCTCTCAGGGGTGAGCTGATTGAGCTTGCGCTGGACCTTGGTGGTGGCCCACACACCGGCTGCGACGCCGGTGGTGAACCAGAATGTGCGGCGGAACATCCGGTCTCTCAGCCCTTCGATCCACGGTTGCGGCGGCCGCCCCGGCGGGCGGACGGCAAGGTCTTGCCGATGACAACGGTGCCGGTGCGCGCGGGCGCGTCTTCGGGGGCCGCCTTCCGGCCGATCGCGCGCCGGACGCCGTAGCCGAACGCCGCCACCTTGACCAGCGGTCCGCCGAAGGCGGAGGAGACGGTCGAGGACAGCGCGGAGGCGTTCGAGGTGACCTCCTGGACGTCGGAGGCGATCGAGTCCACGCGCGCGAGCTGGGTGTTCGCCTCGCGCACGGTCGCGGACGCCTCGCTGAGCAGGGGCACCGCCTGCTCGGTCACCTCCGCCACCAGCCGGGTCGCCGCCTTGAGCGTCTGGGCGAGCCTCACCAGGGCGAGGGCGAGGAAGGACACCAGGATCGCCCAGAAGACGGCCACGAGGATCCCGGCCACCTCTCCACCGGACACGTTGCACCGCTCCCTGCTGCCGATCACGTCGGTCGTCGTTGTTCAGGTCGTCCGTCGTTCGAGTCGTCCGTCGCCCGGCGTTCTCGGGCGGTCATCCGGGCGCGGGCGGCAGGTATCGACCCTATCGCGCCGTGCAGGTCCGGCCGAAACGCATTCCGCTCGGGCCAAACAGCCCGCGGGTTCCCCTTCGACACACCGGTCGACGGGGAACCCGCGGGCTGGATGAGTACGCGGCGTCCGCTGGATCAGCGGGCGTAGTACTCGACGACGAGCTGCTCGTCGCAGATCACCGGGACCTCCTTGCGGTTCGGGTCCCGGTCGAGGCGGAAGGCCAGCGCCTTCAGGTTGACCTGGAGGTAGCGCGGGGTCTCGCCGTCGGGGGCGTAGCCACCCTCGCGGGCCACCTGGAAGGGGTGCTTCTCGCGGCTGCGCTCGCGGACCATCACCACGTCGTCCGGGCTGACCCGGAAGGAGGGCTTGTCGACCTTGCGGCCGTTGACCTCGATGTGACCGTGGACCACCATCTGGCGGGCCTGGTAGATCGTGCGGGCGATTCCCGACCGCAGGACGAGCGCGTCCAGACGGCGCTCAAGCTCGATGATCAGGGCTTCGCCTGTCTTGCCTTCGACCTTCCGAGCGCGGTCGTAGGCACGCACCATCTGGCGCTCGCTGATGTCGTACTGAGCGCGCAGACGCTGCTTCTCCAGCAGCCGGACCTTGTAGTCACTGGTCTGCTTGCGGCCACGGCCGTGCTCGCCGGGCGGGTAGGGACGGGCCTCGAAGTACTTGACGGCCTTCGGCGTCAGCGCGATGCCGAGTGCGCGCGACTTCTTGACCTTGGGACGCGACTGGTTCACGTGGAACGGACCTCCGATGTAAGTTAGGTGAGCCTTACCTTAGCCGAGGAGTACGCATGTTTCGACCTGGGATCCCCCTGCCCAGCACTGGTCAGAGCCTTCAGGAAGGTCAGCCGCGTCCCAAGGAAGACGCCCTGCGGCCGACGGCGGCAGAGCGTGTACGGACTCTCGTAGATGCCAAGGCTACGGCGTCGTTGACGATTCCCGGAATCGAGGTCCCCGACGATCTCGGCATGGACGGACCGGCCGCCCGCGCCGTCACTCCGGACGGCGACGTGCTGTTGCTGGTTTCCGGCGGCTCACCGGCGGCCCGCGCCGCGGCCTACGCGCAGGACGACGATCTGACCTGCGTGATGGAGATCACGGACGTCGCCCCGGTCTCGGTACCCCAGCGCATCCGCGGCCGCGCCTGGGTGGCCGGCTGGCTCACCCCCGTACGCGGCGGCGACCGCGCCGCGAGCGCGGCGCTGCTCGCCCAGCACCATCCGGTCGGCGAGCTGCTGGGCCTCGGGGACGCCCTCCAGCCCGACTCCGCAGCCGGGCCGCACGGCCGGACAGCCGCCTGGACGCTGCTGCGGCTGGAGGTCGGCGAGGCCTGCGTGGACGACCTGTGGGGTGCGGACGGCGTCGAGCCGGACGACTTCGCCCAGGCCACCCCCGACCCGCTCGCCCCGCACGAGGCCGAGCTGCTCCAGCACCTCCACGCGGCCCACAGCGACCAGGTGCGCGGGCTGTGCGCCCTGCTGGGCGAGCGCTCGTCCACGGTGTGCACCCGCGGCCCCGCGATCCCCGTGGCCCTCGACCGGTTCGGCCTGCGCGTCCGCTTCACGGACGACGCCGACCAGCCGTTCGACGCGCGCTTCGACTTCCCGGAGCCGGTGCGGAGCGTCTCCGAACTGCGCCGCGCGATGCACGCCCTGTTCGAGGCGGCCGCCGACTAGGGTCNTCCGAACTGCGCCGCGCGATGCACGCCCTGTTCGAGGCGGCCGCCGACTAGGGTCCGGGGGCCGGGTTCGGGAAGGCTCCGCTACGAGGACTCCGGCGGCGGGTCGCCGCGCAGCCGCGCCCGGACCCGCTCGACCACATCGGCGTAGCGGGCCTCCGCCCCGTACCGCGTCGGCTCGTAGTAGCGCTTTCCGTGGATCTTGTCCGGCGCGTACTGCTGCGCCGCGATGCCGCCCGGCAGATCGTGCGGATACAGATACCCCTGGGCGTGGCCGAGCTTTTCGGCGCCCTTGTAGTGCCCGTCCCGCAGGTGCGGCGGCACCGGGCCCGCGAGCCCCGCGCGGACATCCGCCAGCGCCGCCCCGATCGCCGTCGTGGCCGCGTTGGACTTCGGTGCGAGCGCCAGCGCGATCGTGGCGTGGCTCAGCGTCAGGGCGGCCTCGGGGAAGCCGATCATCGCGACCGCCTGCGCCGCCGCCACGGCGGTGGGCAGGGCGGTCGGGTCGGCCAGCCCGATGTCCTCGCTCGCCGAGATCATCAGCCGGCGCGCGATGAACCGCGGGTCCTCCCCCGCCTCGATCATCCGCGCCAGATAGTGCAGCGCGGCGTCCACGTCCGAGCCGCGGATCGACTTGATGAGCGCGCTCGCCACGTCATAGTGCTGGTCACCGGCGCGGTCGTAGGTGACCGCGGCCCGGTCGACCGCCTCCTCCAGCGTGGTCAGCGTGATCTCCGCCTCGCCCTTGGCGATCGCCGACCCGGCACCCGCCTCCAGGGCGGTGAGCGCCCGCCGGGCGTCGCCGCCCGCGATCCGCAGCAGATGCGCCTCGGCCTCGTCGGGGAGGGTGACCGCGCCGCCGAGCCCCCGCTCGTCGGCCAGCGCGCGGCGCAGCAGCCCGCGCAGATCGTCGTCGGTGAGCGACTCCAGGGTGAGCAGCAGCGAGCGGGACAGCAGCGGGGAGATCACCGAGAAGTACGGGTTCTCGGTGGTGGCCGCGATCAGGGTGACCCAGCGGTTCTCCACTGCGGGCAGCAGCGAATCCTGCTGCGCCTTGCTGAAGCGGTGGATCTCGTCCAGGAAGAGCACGGTCTCCCTGCCGTACGCCCCCGAGGAGCGGCGCGCCCCGTCGATGACGGCCCGCACCTCCTTCACCCCCGCGGTGATCGCCGACAGCTCCACGAACCGCTTCTGGGTGGCCTGGCTGACCACGTACGCGAGCGTGGTCTTGCCGATGCCGGGCGGGCCCCACAGCAGCACCGAGGACGGCCCGGCCGGTCCTCCGCTGCCCTCGCCGACCAGTCTCCGCAACGGCGATCCGGGGCGCAGCAGATGCTGCTGGCCCACGACCTCGTCCAGCGTGCGCGGGCGCATGCGCACGGCCAGCGGACTGCTGGACGGGTCCTTCTCCTGGCGGTCCTCGGCGGCGGCGGTGAACAGATCTGGCTCCACCCGGGAAGCCTATGACACCCCACCGACAGCGCCCTTTTCCCGGGGGCGGGGCCGGTTCTACGGGGTTCGGGCCAGGCGTCGGGAGCCCGGCATGATCGGCACGACTCCCCCTAGCTGGTCCAGAAGTCCCACCAGCGGGTCAGGATGAGCATCCCGATCACGCCGAGCCACATCACCGGCACCACCCAGTGGAACTCCAGCAGCCCGCGCCGCAGCCCGTCCGGTGCCGGGAGGTACCCGTGCTTGAGATTGTGGCCGGTGACGTAGCAGAACATCACGATGGTGGCGACCCAGGCGAGGCAGCACCACAGGCACAGCGAGCCGATGACGTACAGCGACTCGTACTGGAGCCAGGTCACGAATCCGACGCCGAAGAGGGTGCCCGCGTTGAACGTCAGCCAGTACCAGCGCGGGAAGCGCGCCCCGGCCAGCAGGGACACGCCCACGCAGATCACGATGCCGTAGGCGACCAGGCCGAGCATCGGGTTCGGGAAGCCGAACGCCTCGGCCTGCTTGCTCTCCATGATGTTGCCGCAGGAGACCACGGGGTTGAGGCTGCAACCGGGGGTGAAGACCTTGCCGTCGGCCTTGTACTCGAGGATCTTGTTCTTGTCGAGCGTGATGACCCAGGCCGCCAGCAGCCCCATCGCGCCGGTGATCACGAGCAGGACCGCGAAGGCGCGGCCGCCTCCCGTTCCGGCTCGCGCGCCGTCCCGCGCCTCGTCGGACTCCACGTCGTCCATCAGTGTCGTCGCCATATCGCCGTCCGTCGCTCTCCACACTGTCCGGCCCCGTCGGGCACGGCCATTGTGCCCCAACCCACGGGGCCACAACGCCCCGTTGTCAGGGCCCGACCATCTTCCCGGGTCCCCCGTTCAGCGGGGATAAGGACGGGCGGAGGGGGCTGAGAACCCGCCCCTCCCGGGGCCGGGATCCCGCCCCGGGAGGGGCGGGACCGGCAAGCGCGGGACGGTCTCGATTGGCCGGATGAATCGGTTCCGCCGCGTTGACGACGGCCCCGACCCGGGCGGTCAGCCCAGCTTCGACTGGACCGCGGTCACGATCTTGGTCAGCGGAACGGCCTCCTGCTCGCCCGATTCCATGTCCTTCAGCTGGACCACGCCCTCGGTGAGGTCCCGCTCGCCCGCCACGATCGCGTACCGCGCGCCGCTGCGGTTCGCGGCCTTCATCGCGGCCTTGAGCCCCTTGCCGCCGTACGCGAAGTCCGTCGCCACGCCTTCCTTGCGCAGCTCGCCGACCAGGCCGAAGAGGACCTTCCGGGCCTCCTCCCCCAGCGGCACGGCGAAGACGCTCGTCGCGTCGGGCAGGTCCAGCCGGACGCCCTCGGCCTCCAGCGCCAGCACCGTACGGTCGACGCCGAGCGCCCAGCCCACCGACGGCAGGGCCGGGCCGCCGATCATCTCGGACAGGCCGTCGTACCGGCCGCCGCCGCCGACCGCGGACTGCGAGCCGAGCCCGTCGTGGACGAACTCGAACGTGGTCCGGGTGTAGTAGTCGAGGCCGCGGACCAGCTTCACGTCGTCCTCGAAGACCACGCCCTGCGCGGTGATCAGCTCGCGCACCCGCGCGTGGTACTCCCGGCAGCCGTCGCACAGGTAGTCGCGCAGCAGCGGCGCCCCGGCCAGCTGCTTCTGGACGGCGTCGCGCTTGTCGTCGAGCACCCGCAGCGGGTTGATGTCGATGCGCCGCCGGGTGTCCTCGTCCAGGTCGAGCCCGCGCAGGAAGTCCTGGAGGGCGGCCCGGTAGACGGGGCGGCACTCGGCGTCGCCCAGCGAGTTCAGCAGGATCCGGAAGTTACGGAGCCCCAGCGACCGGTAGGCGTCGTGCGCGAGGATGATCAGCTCGGCGTCCAGGGCCGGGTCCTCGGCGCCGATCGCCTCGGCACCGACCTGCGAGAAGTGCCGGTAGCGGCCCTTCTGGGGACGCTCGTAGCGGTAGTACGAGCCGGAGTACCAGAGCTTGACGGGCAGGCTGCCCGCCTTGTGCAGGTTGGCCTCCAGCGCGGCGCGCAGCACCGACGCGGTCCCCTCGGGGCGCAGCGCCAGCTCGTCGCCGCCCTTGGTGGTGAGGGTGTACATCTCCTTGGTGACGATGTCGGTGGACTCGCCGACGCCGCGCGCGAAGAGTTCGACGTTCTCGAAGCCGGGCGTCTCGATGTAGCCGTAGCCGGACCGCCGGAGCGGGGTGGCGATGGCGTCCCGCACCGCGAGGTAGGTCGCGGAGACCGGCGGGATCAGGTCGTAGGTGCCCTTGGGGGCCTTGAAGGTGCTCAACGTGGGTTCTCTCGTCACATTCCTCGTCGCGGAGGCGCGGCCGCGTCGGCGGCGTCTCCGGGGCCGGCGGCCACCTGCCGCAGGAAGGGGTTGGTGGCGCGCTCGCGGCCGATGCTGGTCTGGGGGCCGTGGCCGGACAGCACCACGGTCGAGTCGTCGAGCGGCAGGCACACACGGGCCAGGGACTCGAGGATCTCGGCGTGGTCGCCGCCGGGCAGATCGGTGCGTCCGATGGAGCCGGCGAAGAGCAGGTCGCCCGAGAAGAACACGGACGGGATGTCCGCCTGTTCGGGCAGCCTGAAGGTCACCGACCCCTTGGTATGGCCCGGCGCGTGCGCGACGGTGAACTCCAGCCCGGCCAGCTTCAGTTCGGAGCCGTCGGCCAGCTCCTTGACGTCGTCCGGTTCGCCGACGGTCAGCTCGCCCATCAGCTGCGTACCGATGGACCGCCCGAGCGCCTTGGCCGGGTCGCTCATCATGTAGCGGTCGGCGGGGTGGATCCACGCCGGTACGTCATGGGCGCCGCAGACCGGGACCACCGAGGCGACGTGGTCGATGTGGCCGTGGGTGAGGATGACGGCGACGGGCTTGAGCCGGTGTTTGGCGACGGCCTCCTCGACGCCTTCGGCCGCCTGGTGGCCCGGGTCGATGATCACGCACTCCTCGCCTGCGGCGGGGGCGACCAGGTAGCAGTTGGTCCCCCAGGCCCCGGCGGGGAACCCGGCAATGAGCACGATCGTCCTTAAATGTCGTCCGGAAGAGTCGGCCGGCGGAAGAATGTCGGCAGCTCCAGAGCCTACCGGCGGCGGGCCCGGCACAGCGAACCCGTATACGGTACGGCCGAGCCCTCCGGCAGGACACCGATGACATACGGCGTGAGGAGACGACCCGGTGGTCAGTAGCGAGCAGCGGCGGCGGCAACTTGCCCGGGAGAAGTACCTGCGGCAGCAGCAGCGGCGCGAGACGGCACGGCGCAAGTCCCGCCAGCGCAATGTGGTGATCGCCTCCGTGCTGGCCGTGGTGCTGGCCGGCGGCGGTGCCGTGGCGGCCGCGGGCGCGTTCTCCGGGGACGACAAGGACAAGAAGAAGGACGACGCCGCCGCGTCCACTCCTTCGGCCCCCGCCAACAGCAAGGCGCCGGACCCGTGCGCCGAGGAGGCGAAGGCGGTCGCGGACAAGAAGCCGAAGAAGATGTCGTTCAAGAAGGAGCCCGCGGTCTCCATCGACAAGTCGGCCTCGTACTCCATGAAGCTGGAGACCACTTGTGGGGACATCTCCATCGACATGGACGCCGCGAAGGCGCCGCACACGGTCAACTCGTTCGACTTCCTGGCCGGAAAGGGGTACTTCGACCACACCAAGTGCCACCGGCTGGTGAACCAGGGGATCTACGTGCTCCAGTGCGGCGACCCGCAGGGCACCGGCGCGGGCGGCCCCGGCTACAAGCTGCCGGACGAGAACCTGAAGGACCCTGCGCTCAAGGGCGGCAAGTACCCGGCGGGCACGGTCGCGATGGCGAACCAGTACAACCCGCAGACCAAGCAGGGCCGCAACAGCGGCGGCAGCCAGTTCTTCCTGGTCTACCAGGACAGCCCGCTGCCGCCGGACTACACGCCCTTCGGGAAGATCTCCAAGGACGGCATGAAGGTCCTGAAGAAGATCGCCAAGGCCGGAGCGGCGGCCCCCGACCAGATGCAGAACACCGCTCCGAACGCCAGCGTGGTGATCAACAAGGCGACGGTCGGAAAGTCCTGAGGTCGCCGGGCGTGCGTACTGCGAAATTTCGGTCGCGCAGGATACGGACAGCCGGGGCACCGGTCGCCTATGTTGGCGGTGTGCAGGGTGTCTGCCGCGATGGCCGCACCACCCTGCTGGGAGACCGGTCCGGGCGTCGCTGCCCGGCCGTAAGAAACTGTGGACGATGCCCGCGGGCCGCACGCCCGCCCCGGCATCATGTGGAGGAGGCGCTGTGAGCAGCGAGCCTTGGGGCCGCGTCGACGAGGCGGGGACCGTGTACGTGCGTACGGCCGACGGTGAGCAGGTCGTCGGATCGTGGCAGGCGGGATCGCCGGACGAGGCCCTCGCCTACTTCGAGCGCAAGTACGACGGTCTGGTCGTCGAGATCGACCTTCTCGAGCGCCGGGTCAAGACCACCGACCTGTCGGCCAAGGACGCGACGGCGGCCATCGAGCACATCCGGCAGCAGGTCGACGAGCACCATGTGGTCGGCGACCTGGATGCGCTGCGCAAGCGGCTCGACCAGCTGGCCAAGGACGTCGAGGCGCGCCGCGAGGAGCGCCGGGCGGCCAAGGCGGTCCAGGCCGACGAGGCGCGCCAGGCCAAGGAGGCGCTGGTCGCCGAGGCCGAGGAGCTGGCGGCCAGCGAGCAGTGGCGGGCGGCCGGGGAGCGGCTGCGCGCCCTGGTCGACACCTGGAAGGGCCTGCCGCGGCTGGACCGCAAGACGGACGACCAGCTGTGGCACCGGTTCTCGCACGCCCGCTCGGCGTTCTCCAAGCGGCGCAAGGCGCACTTCGCGGCGCTGGACGCGCAGCGGGAGGAGGCCCGGCAGACCAAGGAGAAGCTGGTCGCCGAGGCGGAGGCGCTGTCCGGCTCCACCGAGTGGGGGCCGACCGCGGCCCGCTACCGGGAGCTGATGGCCGACTGGAAGGCCGCGGGCCGCGCGCAGCGCGAGCACGAGGACGACCTGTGGAACCGCTTCCGGGGCGCCCAGGACGTCTTCTTCCAGGCCCGGGGCGCGGTCTTCGCGGAGCGCGACGCCGAGCAGCGGGAGAACCTGACCCGCAAGGAGGAGCTGGTCGTCGAGGCCGAGAAGCTGCTGCCGATCTCGGACCTGAAGGCGTCCCGCGCGGCGTTCCGGTCGATCAACGAGCGGTGGGAGGCCATCGGCCACGTGCCGCGGGACGCCCGCTCCCGCATCGAGGGCCGGCTGCACGCGGTCGAGCGCGCCTTCCAGGAGGCCGAGGAGGCCGAGTGGCGGCGTACGAACCCCGAGGCGCGGGCGCGCGCCCAGGGGCTCACCGGCCAGCTCCAGGACGCGGTCGACAAGCTCCGTTCCCAGATCGACGCGGCCCGCGCGGCGGGGAACAACGCGAAGGCCGACAAGCTCTCCAAGGAGCTGGAGGGGCGACAGGCGCTGCTGGACCAGGCGCTGAAGGGCCTGGAGGAGTTCGGCGGCTGACGCCCGACACCTGACGCGAAGGGCGGCCCCGGGAGACCGGGGCCGCCCTTCGCGTTCTGCGGCGTTTTCTCAGCGTGCGCGGGCCGAAGTGACCCGGTACACGTCGTAGACGCCCTCGACGCCGCGTACGGCCTTCAGGACGTGTCCCAGGTGCTTGGGGTCGCCCATCTCGAAGGTGAAGCGCGAGGTGGCCACCCGGTCGCGGGAGGTCTGGACGGCCGCGGAGAGGATGTTGACGTGCTGGTCGGACAGGACGCGGGTGACGTCCGACAGCAGCCGGGACCGGTCCAGCGCCTCGACCTGGATGGCCACCAGGAAGACCGAGGACTGGGTGGGCGCCCATTCGACGTCGAGGATGCGCTCGGGCTGCTGGGACAGCGAGTCCACGTTGACGCAGTCGGCACGGTGCACCGAGACGCCGCTGCCGCGGGTGACGAAGCCGATGATCGGGTCGCCCGGCACCGGCGTACAGCAGCGGGCCAGCTTGACCCACACGTCCTCGACGCCCTTGACCACGACGCCCGGGTCGGCGCTGGAGCGGCGCTTGGAGCGCCGGATGGGCGGGGCGGTCTCGGCGATGTCCTCGTTGGCCGCCTCCTCGCCGCCGAGGGCCGACACGAGCTTGCCGACCACGTTCTGCGCGGAGACGTGGCCCTCGCCGATGGCCGCGTAGAGCGAGGAGATGTCCGGGTAGCGCATCTCGTGGGCCAGGGTGACCAGCGAGTCGCCGGTCAGGATCCGCTGGATCGGCAGGTTCTGCTTGCGCATCGCCCGGACGATCGCGTCCTTGCCCTGCTCGATGGCCTCGTCGCGGCGCTCCTTGGAGAACCAGCCGCGGATCTTGTTGCGGGCCCGCGGTGACTTGACGAAGCCCAGCCAGTCGCGGGACGGCCCGGCACCGGCCGCCTTGGAGGTGAAGACCTCCACCAGGTCGCCGTTGTCGAGGGTCGACTCCAGCGGCACCAGCCGCCCGTTGACCCGGGCCCCGATGGTGCGGTGGCCGACCTCGGTGTGGACGGCGTACGCGAAGTCCACCGGGGTGGCCCCGGCCGGCAGCGCTATGACGTCGCCCTTGGGCGTGAAGACGAAGACCTCGTTGCGGGACAGGTCGAAGCGCAGCGACTCCAGGAACTCGCCCGGGTCCTCGGTCTCCTTCTGCCAGTCCAGGAGCTGCCGCAGCCACGCCATGTCGTTGACGGCGTCGTCCTTGCCCGCCTTGCCCCGGGGCACGTCGGTGCGCACCTTGGAGGTCCCGGCGACCGCCTCCTGCTTGTACTTCCAGTGCGCGGCGATGCCGTACTCCGCGCGGCGGTGCATGTCGAAGGTGCGGATCTGTAGCTCGACCGGCTTGCCGCTGGGCCCGATGACCGTCGTGTGCAGCGACTGGTACATGTTGAACTTGGGCATCGCGATGTAGTCCTTGAACCGCCCGGGCACCGGGTTCCACCGCGCGTGGATGGTCCCCAGCGCCGCGTAGCAGTCGCGGACGGTGTCGACGAGCACCCTGATGCCCACCAGGTCGTAGATCTCGGCGAAGTCCCGGCCCCGCACGATCATCTTCTGGTAGACGGAGTAGTAGTGCTTGGGGCGGCCGGTGACGGTCGCCTTGATCCGGGCCGCCCGCAGATCGCCCTGGACCTGGTCGGTGACGACGGCCAGGTACTCGTCGCGCTTGGGGGCGCGCTCGGCGACCAGCCGGACGATCTCGTCGTACATCTTGGGGTAGAGGATCGCGAAGGCGAGGTCCTCCAGCTCCCACTTGATGGTGTTCATGCCCAGCCGGTGGGCGAGCGGGGCGTAGATCTCCAGCGTCTCGCGGGCCTTCTTCTCCTGCTTCTCCCGCTTCAGGTAGCGCATGGTGCGCATGTTGTGCAGCCGGTCGGCGAGCTTGATCACCAGGACCCGGGGGTCCTTGGCCATCGCGACGACCATCTTGCGCACGGTCTCGGCCTGGGCCGCCTCGCCGAACTTGACCTTGTCCAGCTTGGTGACACCGTCGACGAGCAGGGCGACCTGATCGCCGAAGTCGCGGCGCAGGGTGTCCAGGCCGTACTCGGTGTCCTCGACGGTGTCGTGCAGCAGCCCGGCCATCAGCGTGGCCGGATCCATACCCAGCTCGGCGAGGATCGTGGTCACCGCGAGCGGGTGGGTGATGTACGGATCGCCGCTCTTGCGCTTCTGGCCGCGGTGCCAGCGCTCGGCCACCTGGTACGCGCGCTCGATCTGGCGCAGCGTGGCGCCGTCCGCCTTGGGGTCGTTGCCGCGCACGATGCGCAGCAGGGGCTCCAGGACCGGGTTGTACGGGCTGGAGCGCTGCACGCCGAGGCGGGCCAGGCGGGCCCGCACCCGGTTCGACGAGCCGGAACGCGGGGCCGGGCTCTGCGTGGTGCGCGGCGCGGCCGGGGCGGGCCGCAGCTCGCCCGCCG
>NZ_RIBZ01000068.1:0-81659 GCF_003721215.1 Streptomyces botrytidirepellens | reverse complement strand
ATCTTGCGGCCGGTGAGCCCGGCGTCACCCATCGGGCCGCCGATCTCGAAGCGGCCGGTCGGGTTGACCAGCAGCCGGTAGCCCTCGGTGTCCAGCTTGATGCCGGAGTCCGCCAGTTCCCGCAGGACCGGCTCGACCACGAAGACGCGGATGTCCGGCGTCAGCAGGGCGTCGAGGTCGACGTCGGGCNCTCGACCACGAAGACGCGGATGTCCGGCGTCAGCAGGGCGTCGAGGTCGACGTCGGGCGCGTGCTGCGAGGAGACGACGACGGTGTCCAGGCGGACCGCCTTGTGGCCGTCGTACTCGATGGTGACCTGGGTCTTGCCGTCCGGGCGCAGGTACGGCATGGTCCCGTTCTTCCGGACCTCGGCGAGGCGGCGGGAGAGCCGGTGCGCCAGGTTGATCGGCAGCGGCATCAGCTCGGGCGTCTCGTCGCACGCGTAACCGAACATCAGGCCCTGGTCGCCCGCGCCCTGCTTGTCCAGCTCGTCCCCCGCGTCACCGTCGGTGGCACCCCCGACCCGCAGCTCGTAGGCGGAGTCGACACCCTGGGCGATGTCGGGGGACTGCGAGCCGATGGACACCGAGACGCCGCAGGAGGCGCCGTCGAAGCCCTTGTCCGACGAGTCGTAGCCGATGTCGAGGATCGCGTTGCGGACGAGCGTGGCGATCGGGGCGTACGCCGTGGTGGTCACCTCACCGGCCACGTGGACCAGGCCGGTGGTGATCAGGGTCTCGACGGCGACCCGGGAGGTCGGGTCCTCCTTCAGGAGCGCGTCGAGGATGGTGTCGCTGATCCGGTCAGCGATCTTGTCGGGGTGCCCCTCGGTCACGGACTCCGAGGTGAACAGGCGCAGTGCCATGGTGAGTTCCTCCGCTGAGGTGATACGGACGGGTGGGGTGAGGTGAGCGGGCGCAGGTCAGCGCTTGAGCGCGCGGTCCACCAACGGCCCCGCCGCGCCCGTGTAGTGGGCCGGGTCGAGCAGGTCGCGCAGGTCCTCGGCGCCCAGGTGGGCGGCCACGTCGGGGAGCGCGGCGAGCACCTCGGCGAGCTGGAGCCCGTCCCGCTCGGCCTCCGCGGCCGCCTCGGTGAGCAGGTGCTTCGCCCGGGCCTTGCCGAGACGGGGCGCCAGCACGGCCGCTACCCGCTCGGACGCCACCCGGGCACCGGTCAGATGGGCGTTGTCCCGCATCCGCTCCGGGCGGACGGCCAGGCCCTCGGCGAGTTCGACGGCGGTGTGGGCCGCCCCGCCGACCAGGCGCAGGCACTCGCGCAGCAGCAGCCACTCGGCGTGCCAGCCCCCGGCGGACCGCTCGTCCTCCGACAGCAGACTCTGCGTCAGCCCCGTGGCCAGCACCGGGACCTGGAGGGCGGCGCTGCGCATCAGGGTGGAGAGCACCGGGTTGCGCTTGTGCGGCATGGCCGAGGAGCTGCCGCGTCCGGGGGCGGCCGGTTCGGTGACCTCCTGGACCTCGGTCCGGGTCATCGACTGCACGTCCACGGCGATCTTGCCGAGCGCCCCCGCGGTGAAGGACAGGACGGCGCCGAGGTCGGCGAGCGGCGTACGGAGCGCATGCCACGGCAGCAGGGGCCGGGCGAGCCCGGTCTCCTCGGCGAACGCGGCGCCCAGCCGGTCGAGGTACTCGGCGGTGCCGGACTCCCCCTGCGGCCCGTCGCCCAGCGCCGCGTATGCGAGGTACCCGGCCAGGGTGCCCGCGGCGCCGCCGAGCGAGACCGGCAGGCCCCCGTCGAGCAGGCGGTCGATCCGTGCGAGGGCGTCCAGCAGCAGATGGCGCCACCCGGCCGCCTTGAGCCCGAAGGTCGTGGGGACGGCGTGCAGGGCGAGGGTCCTGCCGACCATGAGCGTGTCGCGGTGGTCCGCGGCGAGCACGGCCAGCGCGGCGCACGTCCGGTCCAGGTCGGCCCGTATCCGGCGCAGGGCGCGGGCGGCCACCAGCATGGCCCCGGTGTCGAAGACGTCCTGGCTGGTGGAGCCGCGGTGGACGTACTCGGCCGCCGCGGGGGCCGTGGCCGCCACCGCCCGGGTCAGCACCTGGACGAGGCCCACGACGGGGTTCGCCGTCTCGCGGGCGACGAGGGCCAGCGCCCGCGGGTCGAACCGGTCCGCGCGGGCCTGCGCCGTGATGGCGGCCGCGGCCTCCGCCGGGACGGTGCCGAGCCGGGCCTGGGCCCGGGCCAGGGCCGCCTCGGCGTCGAGCATCGCCTGGAGCCATGCCTCGTCCGCCACGTCCGCCTCGACGGGGGTGCCGGCCCGTACGGGTGAGAGCAGCCCGGTGTCCCGGCCGCCGTCGAACGTCGCGGTCATGCGATCACCTCCCGCTGGCCGCCGTGCAGCCCGTCGCGGCCCCCTTGTGGCGCCCCGCCCCGCACCGCCTGGAGGGGAGGGTCCGCGGCCCGGATGCTCAGCAGGGCGCGCGCGATGGCGTCCGAGTCGCCGAGGGTCACGGAGTTGACGCCGGGCCGGATCCCGGCCGCGGTCACCCAGTGCACGGCCTCGGTGGGGACCCCGTAGGCGAACCGGCGCGGATGGGGGCTGCCGTGGACGTCGACGGTCCGGTACGGCCGCTCGGTGACCGCGAGTCCGCCCGTCCGGTAGGTCGTCCCGCAGGTGCCCGGGATGTCGTACGGGCGGCACTGCCCCGTGGTGAGCAGATGGCGCAGCAGGGGGTCGGCGGTGCGGCGCAGGTCCGGCTCGGGCAGCCGGGCCTCGATGAGGACGCTCGCCCGGATCCGCCCGCCCCGCACGGTGTCCGACCCGGCGACGAAGGACGGGAGGGTCTCGTCGACGGTGAGCTGGAGGCCGGGCCCGATGATGCGGACCACGCCCGCCTCGATGAGGGCGACGAGTTCCTCGATGCGCGAGGCCGGGGGCCCGATCGAGAGGAAGGCGTTGAGCGGGGTGTACCAGGCCGTCAGCTCGTCGCGGTACGAGTTGCCCTCCAGGCCGCCGTGGTCGACGGCGAGCCGGATCTCGTTGCGGAGGTCGCGCAGCACGTCCAGGGCCGCCTTGAGCGGACCGCTCACATTGCCCGCGCGGGCGGCGCGCACGTCCTCGCCGAGGTAGTCCAGCAGCCACTGCCGGAACGCGGCCGGGCTGGGGTACGTCCGGTTGCCCTGCGGACGGGCGAGGGCGTCCCAGCTCCAGTGGTCGTCCGGCGCGAAGCCGAACGCGTCCAGCAGGCGGCGCTCCGCCTCGCCCGCCGGGGCGGCCAGATACCGCTCGGTGAACGCCTCGCGGTCGGCGGCGCGGCCCCGTACCTCCAGCAGGGTGCCGTAGTAGACGCTCTCGACCTCCTTGGCGATCAGCGGCCACAGGTCGGTCCCGAAGTGCACCCGCTCGCCGTCGACGGCCCGCCGCCGCAGCCCGGCGATCGTCTCGGTGGTGAGCAGCCGCGGCAGGTAACGCCCGTGGGCGCCCTTCTCGTTCTCTCCGCGGGCGTGGTACGGAATGCCCCTCCGGGACCCCGCGTAGATCTTGGGCTCCCGGCCGGAGGGCTCGTAGACCAGGCGTCCGTCCTCGGTCCGGAAGGTGCCGCCCCGGCCTGCGGTGAGCAGGGCCATGTGGTCGAAGAAGTTCAGCCCGAGGCCGCGCAGCAGCACGGTCTGTCCCGGCTCGATGCCGCCGAGGTCCACATCGGCGGGGTTGGCGGGCGGGATGTAGAGCAGGCCGTGCTCGGCGGCCGCACGGGCGAGTTCCTCCTCGTGGGGCGCGGGCAGGGCGGGGACGTGCCCCTGGGCGAGGACGACCGTGTCCAGGTCGGTCAGCCGGACGCCGTTGTCGAGGGTGAGGGTCTGCGGACCGTCGGCGAGCGGTCCGCTGTTGTCCAGGCCGATGGCCTGCGCCCGGTGGACCGTGACGGTGACGTGGCGCGGGGCGTCGGCCACCACCCGGCGGAAGACGCTGTTCAGGTAGACGCCGTAGAAGGCCCGGGTGGGGTACGCGTCGGGGCCGAGCCGACGGGCCTCGGCCGGCGTGCGGTCGTCGGCGCCGGCCCCATCAGCGTTCTGGCCGAGTTCCCTGGCCCACTCGTAGAGGCTGGGGCCCGGTTCCACCGGACCGTCCATCTCCACGCTGTCGTCGGTGAACAGGGTGATCTGCGAGGCGACCGTGTTCATCAGCAGCTGGTCGGACTGGGTGGTGCGCCAGACCCGTCCGGCGCCCGCCGGGAAGGGGTCCACGACGTGCACGGACACCGCGCGGTGCGAGCCGGACTTCCGCTCGTTGGCGCAGATCCGCTCCAGCACCGACAGCCCGCGGGGCCCGGCGCCGACGATTCCGACCTTCAGCTCCCCCCGGCGCGCGCCATGTCGGCTCATGCGGAGTCCCCGTCACGCGCCGCGTCCGGCGCCCGCTGTCCCGTCACCCGGGCCACCAGGTCGCCGGGGTCGGTGGGCAGGGCGTTGCCGCGCCAGGCGACGTGCTGGTCGGGGCGTATGAGTACGAGATCGCGCTCGTAGAGGTCGCGGACGACCGGATCCTCGACGTCCAGGGTGCGCAGGGGCAGCCCGGCGGCCTGGGCGGTGGCCTCCAGCTCCTTGACGGGCGGCGGCTCGGGGCCGAGCCGGAGCACGGTGTAGTAGGGGCCGAAGCGGTCGAAGAGCGAGCTGCCGGGGCCGCGCCAGTCGTCGAGCCATACGTGCGGGGCGCGTCCGCCGGGGATGGCGGTGGGCGTGTAGGTGCCCATGGAGTCGCTCGGCGGCTCCTCGTCGGTATCGATGAGCGGGGAGCCGTCGTACCGGGCGCCGAGCTGCACGCCGATGGAGTGGGTGCGCTCCCCGTAGGCGCGCACGAGGGCGCCGACCCGGGCCCGCGCCGCCGCGCCCTCCGGCGAGTCGTCCTCCATCACGCCGGGGCGCTCGATGTCGGCGAGGCCGGTGTTGAGTTCGCGGGCGGCGGCGGTGTTGCGCAGGGCGATCGGCCGCCGCTCGCTCTCGTAGGAGCGGAGCAGCCCGGGGCCGCCCCAGCCCTGGAGCGTCCCGGCCAGCTTCCAGGCGAGGTTGGCGGAGTCGTCCACGCCGGTGTTCATGCCGAAGCCGCCGTTGGGGGTGAACAGGTGGGCCGAGTCGCCCGCGAGGAACACCCGGCCCACGGTGAAGCGCTCGGCGACCAGGGCGGCGCCGGGGGTCCACGGGCGGTGGCTGAGCACCTCGACGGGCAGCTCGGTGCCCGCCGCGCGCCGTACCAGCGAGGACAGTTCCGCGGCGCTGGTGGTGTCCGGGTCGACGGAGCTGGTGAGCAGGAAGAACTCGTCGCGGCCGTTGAGCGCGATGAGGTTCATGACCAGGTCGGGGTTGAGCGACCAGTAGCTCCAGGCCCGCCGGCCGGTGAACACGTCCGAGTGGAAGGTCGGCAGCCGCAGATGGGCGGCGGTGGCACGGCGACCCAGGATCTCCTGTTCCAGCGATCCGGGGCCCTCGTAGTGCACGCCCAGGGCGCGCCGCACGAAGCTGCGGCCGCCGTCGCAGCCCACCGCGTACGGCGCCTGCCAGCTCTCCCGGGCCCCGCCGGAGACGCTCTCGGCCTCCAGGGTGACGCCGGTGGCGTTCTGCTTGAGGCCGGTCACCCGCCAGCCGAAGCGGAAGGTGATGTTGGGGCGGGTCATGGCGTGTTCGAAGAGGAACTTCTCGACGTACATCTGGTTGGCGCGGTGCACCGGCTCGGGCGTCTGGTCGGTGCGGGGCGTACCGGCGAGCGCCCGCATCCGCTCCCCCGGCGAGGGCAGCGTCAGCCGGGACAGTTCGAAGCCGCTGTAGCGGGTGAAGTAGGCGATGTCGAGAGTGTGATCGGCGGGCGGGCCCAGCCGCCGGATCTGGCCGGAGATGCCCAGGCGCCGGTAGTGCTCCATGGTGCGGGCGTTGTGGGTGTTGCCCCGGGGCTTGTCCTCCATGGTGGGCTCGGCGTTGAACAGGACCGATTCGATGCCGTAGCGGTCGAGGAAGAGCGCGAGCATGATGCCCACCGGGCCGGCGCCGACGATGGCGACGGGAGTGCGCTGGACGTCGGTCATGTCAGCGGTCCCCCTCGGCACCCGGCGCGGCGGTGACGGGGACGGCGCGCCCCAGCGCCACATCGAGCCCTCGGCGCAGCTCCCGCACCGGATCCGGGGACGCCGAGCTCAGCCGCAGGGCGACGAACCCGTCGGGCCTGACCAGGACGGCCCCGTCCTCGCCGTGGCCGCGCAGGGCGGCCCATACGCCGTCGGGGTCGGTCACCTCGTGGTCCGGGCCCACGGCGTGGGCGGTGACGGCCGGGCCGTGGTGGGCGGAGACCTCGGCCGCGGCACGCACCCAGCTCTCGCCCCGCGCACCGGCCAGGAGCAGGAACGCCCCGTGGTCGATGAGGTCGTGGGTCGCCGTCCGCTCCCCGCCGCGCCGCAGCCAGGCGTGCGGCATCCTGCTGCCGGGGCGGCAGGACTGGACGTAGTCGAGGCCGAGCGGATCCGGCTCGGGCCGCTCGGTGCCGTCGCCGGTGACGAACCCGGCGTCGGCGTAGTCGTAGCCCATCTCCAGCCCCAGGTGGGCGGTGGTGATCCGGTTGGTCTCGAAGTACTCGGCGAGGACCGCGCGCCGGGTCCGGCCGTCGGGCGTGTCGGAGAACAGGGCGGTCATCTGGGCCCGGTTCCACTCGGGGCGGGCCCCCGGGACCACGCCGGTGCCCGCGGTGAAGGCGATCTGGTTGAACAGCGAGAACAGCGCCCGCTCGACGACGCGTTCGGCGACCGGGCGCCGCTCGGCCTCGTAGCTGTCGAGCAGCGCGGGCGCGGCGTCGCCGGAGAGCACCCGGGCCAGCTTCCAGGCCAGGTTGTGGGAGTCCTGGACACCGGTGTTGAGGCCGAGCGCGCCGGAGGGCGGATGGCGGTGGGCGGCGTCGCCGACGAGGAAGACACGGCCGGCGCGGAAGTGCTCGGCGACCGTGCCCTCCACGGGCCAGCGGCTGATGCTCTGCACCTCCATCGGGTGGTCCTGCGGGAGCTTCAGCGTCCGGCGGACCATCTTGACGACCGTCTCGTCGTCCAGCTCCGCCGCCTCCCGCGTGCCGGGCGGCCGGGAGAACATCAGCGTCCACTCCTCGGAGTGGCGTCCCCATTGCTTGGGGCCCATGGGCACGACGCCGCAGTGCTCCAGGCTGCCGTCGTCGGCGAGGCTGGAGACGCGGTTGACCACCGTGTCGTCGAAGGGGATGAACTCGGAGAAGTCGGCCCGTATGTGAAGGTTGATCCACTCCAGGAAGGTGGGGGTGCCCAGCATGCGGATGCCGAGCCGCTTGCTCACCGAGCGGCCGCCGTCGGCGGCGATCAGATATCCGGCGCGGACGCGGTAGGTACGGTCCGCGTCGCGGTCCAGGATCGTCGCGGTGACGCTGTCCCCGTGGTCCTCGAACTCCACCATCTCGTGTCCGAAGCGGATCCCGCCGGGGTTGCGCTCCTCGGCATGGCGGCGGATCAGCGGCTCCAGCCAGCGCTGGCCGAGGTTCGCGTGCGGGTACGCGGACGCCTCGGCGTACCGCTCGGCCAGGGCGCCGCCGCCGTAGGCATCGGCGCGGTGGAGCACCTTGCGGTCGTACGGCTCGTCGCCGCCGAGGCTGGTCAGCCAGGCCATGGCGCCGCAGTTGGCAGGCGGGGAGCCCTCGGCGTAGATGTCCCGGGCCAGTCCGTGGTGGCCGAAGATCTCCATGGTGCGGGCGTTGAGGATGTGCGCCTTGGGCTGGATCGACGTCGTCGCGTGGCGCTCGACGAGCAATGAGCCGACGCCGAGGTCGGAGAGGACGACGGATGCCGTCAGGCCCGCGCCGCCGCCGCCGATGATCAGCACGGGGACGTCCAGGACCCGGGGGTCGTCGCTCGGTCGGATTGGGGGTGAGAGGTTCATCGAGTGCCTCGTATTCGCCTTCTCGTGAGTCGTCGGCGTCGTGGGTCCCCGGCGCCTAGGCCGCGGCCGCGACCAGCAACGTGGTTTCGAGGGCCAGCGGGTGGACGGATTCCAGGTGCAGCCCGGCCGCGGTGAGGACGTCGCGGTAGCCGTCCAGGGTCCGTCCGCGCCCTCCCGCGGCCATGAGGAGATGCAGGTCGTACAGGAGCGGAAGCAGCTCCGGGGCGCCTTCCTCGGGGATGACCCGCTCCACGACGAGCAGGCGGCCGTCCTCGGGCAGCGCCTTGCGGATGTTGGACAGGAGGGTCACGGACCGGTCGTCGTCCCAGTCCTGGAGCACCCTGGAGAGGAGGTACGCGTCGGCGCCCTCGGGAACCGAGGCGAAGATGTCCCCCTCGACGGCTTCGTAGCGGTCGGGGCCCACGGAGGCGTCCAGGTGGGCGCGGGCGACCGGGATCATGTGCGGCAGGTCCAGGAGCACCCCGTGCAGATGCGGGTGGGCCCGCAGGACCATCGAGAGGAACTGGCCGCTGCCGCCCGCGACGTCCATCACCGTGGCGCAGCGGGCGAAGTCGAAGGCGTCCAGGACGTCGGGGAAGAAGACGTTGCCCGCGTTCATGGCGCGCTGGAACTTGGCGCCCGCGCCGGGCGCGTTCGCCAGATACGCGTGGATGGAGGTGCCGAGGGCGTGTTCGAAGCCGGAGGATCCGGTGCGGACGGCGGGCACCACCGCTCCCCACGCGGTGTGGAACTCCTCGCCGTAGAGCTGGATCATGTCGCGCATCGACGCGTCGCTGTCGGCGCGGAGCACCTCGCTCACCGGCGTCAGCGCGTAGCCCTGGTCCGGCGAGCGGTCGAAGACGCCCATGGCCAGCAGCAGCCGCATCAGCCGGGTGATGCCGTCCGGGCCCGAACCGGTGGCCGTGGCCAGGGCCGTGTCGGTGGTGTGCCCGGCGGCGATGTGGTCGGGGATCTCCAGGGCGACCGCGGCGTAGAGCGCCTGTGACTGCCAGGAGCCGGTGATGATGTCGACTACTTGGCGCGCGGCGTGTCCGTCGTGCATGACTGGCCCTTCTGATCGGGTGGATCGGGTGGGGCGGTGGTGAGGCCGCCGGGCCGCGTACGGCGGCTGTCCGGCGTACGGCGGCGCCGGTCAGTTCGCCCGCGGCGCGGCCCCGTGGGCGGCGGCGTCGTGCAGCAGGGTGCGGTGGCGCTCGCGGAGCTGCCGCTTGAGCACCTTGCCGGTGACGCCCACGGGCAGTTCGTCGCGGTCGGCGGCGATGAGCAGCGCGCGCAGCAACGGCATCCGCTTGCGGGCGAGTTCGGCGTTGACGGCCTCCAGCAGGGCGTCGGAGGAGCGCTCCGGGCCACGGCCGCCATCGCCGCTGTCGCGGAAGAGGACGATGCCGACGGGGGCCGCCTTCCCCGGGGCCTCCGGGTCCTCGACGCCCACCACCGCGGCGTCGAGCGCCTGGGTGGTGAGCAGCAGGACCTCCTCGAGGGGGAGGCTGTGCACGGGCCCGTCGGCCGCGTGGATCACGTCGGGCGTGCGGTCGAGGTGGAAGAAGCGGCCCTGCTCGTCGCGGCGGACGATGTCGCCGGTGAGGAAGTAGCCGCTGAGCAGGGAGTCCTGGCTGAGCTGGGGGTCGTCCCAGTAGCCGGGGGTGACGCTGGGGGTGCGGACGCCGAGCATCCCGGCCTGTCCGTCGGGCAGTTCGTTCCCCGCTTCGTCGAGGACGGCGGCCTTGCGGACCACCCCGGCCGGGTGGCCGATGAGCCGTCCGTACTCGGTCGACTCGGGGACGTACACCTGCCGGAAGAGGACCATGCCCATCTCGGAGGAGCCCAGGCCGTCGTTGTACTGGGAGCCGGTTTTGCCGGGGCGGGAGCCGAGGCCCATCAGGGGCCTGATGTGCCGCTCGTGCGAGGCGTCGCCCATGCCGTTCCACGAGTGGATGTTCCGGGCGGCGCGGGGGTCGATGTCCGCGACGTCGATCTCCGCGAGGGTCAGCGGGAAGCCGAGGACGAAGGTGGGGTGGAACTGGTTGATCGCCTGGGCCACGGACCGTCCGTTCGGATCGTCCAGGATCAGGGTGGGGATGCCCAGCAGCAGCGCCATGCTCAGGTAGCTGATGCCCGACGAGTGGCTGTGCGGGAGGGCGGTCAGCATGCGGTCGGTGCGCAGGGACGGGAAGCTCCACAGTCGCTCGCGCTTGCCGATGAAGAACCCGCGGTGGCTGAAGATCGGTGCCTTGGGGCGGCCGGTGGTCCCGGAGGAGTGGGAGACCATCACCAGGTCGTCGGGCCCGTGCCGGTAGGGGAACCCGGGCAGCGGGGCGGGCGGCAGCGGGGCGGTCTCGTCCAGCTGCCGGATGTCCTGGAGCAGAGGGGTCCTGGCGGTGGCGATGCCCTGCTGCGACCAGGCCTCGGTGCAGCCGTCGAGCAGGTCCTTGTCACCGACGAGGACCGTCGTCTGGGTGCGCTGGAAGTAGTCGGCCGCGGTCGGCGACGCCATCTTGGGGTTGCAGTGCACGGCGGCGGCGCCGAGGCTGTTGATCGCTATGTGGTGGAGCAGTCCGGCCAGCCCGTCGCGGGTGTAGACCCCGACGTGGGTGGAGGGCCGCACGCCGTGGTCGCGGTACCAGGTGGCGTACCGGATGACGGTGATGCGCATGTCGTTCAGGGAGATGCCGGGCGGCTCGGTCTCCGCCCAGCCGGGGGCGGTGACATCCGGGTGATAGAGGAGCGGCCGGTCCCGGTCCTTGGCGATCGACCAGGCGCGCCAGAAGAAGTTGCCCGCGCCGAGCCCGCGATCGGCGTGCAGCCTCAGTCGCTGGGCCGCCGACCGATGAGTGCCGAAAAGTAACATCACCAATCCTCTTTCACCGTGTCTGGACGGATGGTTCGCTCGGTGTGTCGCGAAGTGCCTTTCTGAGGCGCTCGCTCATGGCCGTGACGCGGATGTTCAGCGGCAGGTCCCGGCCCAGCCTCGGCGGCTCCGACTGGCGTACGGCGGCGGCGACCCGATCGTCGAACTCCCGGCCGGCGCGGATGAGATGCGCCTTGGGGAAACGCTCCCTCAGCCGTCCGACGAGCGCTGCTGCGCCGTCACCGGTGAGCCGGCCGCCGGTGGACCCGTCGCCCATGAGTGCGTCGCCGGTGAGCACGGAGCAGATCCCCTTCTCGGTCTTCGCGACCAGGACGGGGCCGAGGGGGCTCCCCGCTAGGGAGAAGCTGATGGCGATGGAGTCCGCGCCGGTACGGAAGTTGGTCGGCGTCATGCCCAGAATCTGCTGGGACACCGCGTAGAAGTTGCCCTGGGAGGTGAAGCCGGACCGGTAGATGGCCTCGGTCACCGTCTCGGCCTCGGAAATCACCCGGCGCAGCCGGTCGGCCCGGCAGGCGGCCACGTACGCCTGCGGGGTCACTCCCGTCAGCCGTTTGAAGACCCGGTGGAAGTGGAAGCGGCTGAAACCGGCCGCCTCGGCGAGGGTGTCGAGGTTCGGTGTCTCGCTCGCCTCATGGATCAGCTCGCAGGTCTTGGCGATGGCGGTCACATAGGAGGCGTGTGCGCTGTCCTCGCGCGGTCGGCACCGGCGGCACGGCCGGTATCCGGCGCGTTCGGCGGCCTCCGGGTCGGTGAAGAAGACGGTGTTCGCCCGGCGCGCCGGCCGGGAGACGCAGGAGGGCCGGCTGTAGATGCCCGTCGTCCGCACCGAGTAGTAGAAGACTCCGTCTGCCTGCCGGTCTCGGCGCAGAACGGCTCTCCACCGCTCGTCGTCATCGACGTAGGACGACACTGTCCCGTCCAAGACTGATCCTCCGGGATGCACTGTTTCCGTGGTGGGGGTCTTTCGGAGTACGCGTGCGGGGAGGTGGGCCCGCGTGCGGGGAGGTGGTCCCGCGGTCCCGCCGGGGCGGGCCGGTGGTGCCGTGCGTGTCACCGGCCCGCCCGGGGGTGGCTACTTCTCCAGGCAGAACTCGTTGATCGGGTAGCCGACGTGGCGGTCCTCGACCGGCAGGTAGCCGAGCACCTTGTCGCCGGGCTTCAGCTCGGTGCTGTTGAGCACCGTGCCGCCCGGGCCGAGCACCCGGACGTGCCAGTCGTCCTGGAGGATCAGGTTGGCCGTGCGGCCGTCGGGGCCGACCGCGTCGATGGAGAGCAGCGGACGCGTCTCGATCTTGACCCGGCCGACGGTGACCAGGCGGGTCTTGCCGTGGATGTCCACGGCGGTGACCTTGCTGCCCGCCTTCAGCTCGCTCAGGTAGTTGGTGCGCTCGTTCTGGCCGACGGTGTACGAGTGGATGGCACCGGCGTTGACCCGGAACGGGCGGGTGGGCATGTACGGCAGCGGGTGGGTCTCGCTGACGCAGAGGATCATGCCCTTGGAGTGCGAGCCGACGAGGATGCCCTCGTCCTTGCCGAAGTAGGTGGCGGTGTCCACGCAGGCCCGCTCGCCCATGCCGACGTGCGTGGTGGCCGTGACCTCCAGCTCGACCAGCTCGAGGTCGGGTATGCCGCCCTCGGCGGCGGCCTTGAGCGCGGTGACGTCACCGACCTTCGCCGGGGCCATCAGCACACCGTCGGAGCCGAGTTCCAGCACGCCGAAGATGATCTCGGCTTCCTCCACGTCCTTGGCGATGGTGACGAGGCTGCCGTTGGCACGGGCGGCGGCCGCGATCACGATCTCCAGCGGGATCTTGGTGGGGTCGCGGAAGAGCAGCACGCTCCACTTGTCGACGCGGCCGGACTGGCAGGCGTCCTCCAGCGTCTCGGCGTCGATGATCTCGACGAACCGGCCGAACTCCACATCGGGGTGGGCGAGGGCCAGTTCGGCGGGCTCCCCGTGCTTGGCGGGGTCGACGATGACGACGTCCGCCGCGCCGAAGCTCTCGGGGAGCGTCTGGCCCTGCGGGAAGAGGACCTTCTTCACCGTCGGCGGCAGCTTCTCCAGGTCCGCCGGGTCGGCGGCGAGAATGCCCTCCACCCGGGCGTGAATCGCCTCCTGGACGATGGCGTCCTTCGCGGAACCGACCGAGCGGATGTCGACCCAACTGAGCTTCACAGTGCACCTGCCATTCGCGAGGTTTGGATGGGGACGGGAGAGCCCTGGGGCCCATGAACGATCTCGGCCAGTTCCCGAACGGTCGTGCGGGGAGACGGCGAGTTGAAGACGCGCCGGCCGACGGCGAGTCCGCTGCATCCGACCGCGAGCGCCGAGACCGCGAAGTCCTGGACGCTCTGCGAGGCGTCGCCACCACCCGCGACGATGACGGGGATGGGGGAGCTTTCGACCACCTCGGCCATGCGCTCCGCGGGGGAGGCGAACACGGTCTTGACGATGTCGACGCCGAGGTCGGCGGCGATGCTGACGACGTGCGCCACCAGCGCCGGGTCGGCGGGATCGGTGACCCGCGGACCACGTGGGTAGATCATCGCCAGCAGCGGCATCCCCCAGCGGTCGCAGGCCGCGGCCACCGTGCCCAGGTCGGTCAACTGGTCGGCCTCGGTGTCGGAGCCGATGTTGACGTGCACGCTCACCGCGTCCGCCCCGAGGCTGATGGCCTCGTCGACGTCGCCCACGAGCACCTTGGCGTTGACGTCCGGGCCGTGTGCCGTACTGGCGCTCAGGTGGACGAGCAGCGAGCAGTCCGCGAGCAGCTCGGGGGCGAGCACCCGGGCCCGGCCCTTGTGGACGACGATTCCGTCGGCCCCGCCGTCGACCACGTCACGGACGAGGTCCTGGAAGCCGCCCACCGTCGCGATCGGCCCGTCGGAGACGGAGTGATCGAGTGGCACGAAGAGATACCGCTCGTCGCCGTGCCCGGAAAGTCTGGCTAGTCGTAGTGATTTACCCGATGAAGACGTGCTCGGCATCAGACACTCCCTTGTGCTGCCGATGTGTGGGCGTCAGGTCCTTTTGCGGACCATCGTCAATCCGTCGCCGATCGACAGAATGACGGCCTCGACGCGCGCGTCCGCCGCCACATGGGCGTTGAAGGCGTGCATCGTGGCGCCCTCTCCGTCCCGGTCGTCGACGACTGTTCCGAACCAGAAGACGTTGTCGACGAGGATGACGCCGCCGGGACGCATGCGCGGCACCAATTCCTCGTAGTAGGCGATGTAGCTCTGCTTGTCCGCGTCGATGAAGGCCAGGTCCACGACCGGATCGGCCGGCAGGGAACGCAGCGTCTCCAGGGCCGGGCCGAGGCGGAGTTCGATTTTGTCGTCGACACCCGCCTCTTTCCACGCCGCCCTGCCGAGGCTGGTCCATTCCTCGCTCACATCACAGGTGAGGAGATGGCCGTCGACCGGCAGGCCCTTGGCGATACACAGGGCCGAGTACCCGGTGAAGGTCCCCACCTCGATCGCATTCCGCGCCTGCATGGTCTGCGTGAGAAAGGTGAAGAACGTGCCCTGCGGAGTGCCGATCTGCATCCGTGACCGTTCACCGACTCCGGTGGTCCGCTGAATGAGATTCCGCTGCGGCTCATCGACCGGGACGCTGTTTTCGACCATGTACGAATACAAGCGCTCAGATACCGTCGTTGGTCTCATGCCAAGAAGTCTTCCAGAGGCGGCACTAGAGGCCGTCTAATAACTGTCTAGAAAAGTGGAATTAAGGGTTTCGCTTATCTCGGGGCATAAAAAAGGCAGCACAAACCACAGAGTGGTCTGTGCTGCCTTTCCCGGGCCTGCGAGCGGCCGATTCAGCCCGGGATACTCCAGGTCAAAGGTGCCAGGTCAGAGGTGCCAGGTCAGTAGTGCCAGGCCAGCACCTCGTCGGGGAGATCCTCCAGAACCGCAATCTCGGACGGCTTGCGGTTCATGTACTCGGGATTGCACCCCACGTACCCCAGGCGACGGGCGACCGGTGCGAGGATCTCGTAGAGAATGCGCTGCCGCTTCCAGGACGGCTTGACGAACCGCAGCACATCCTGGAACTCCAGGGAAGTCACCGCCCGCTGGAGCAGCTTGGGCATCCCCTCGGCGTTCGTCTTTCCGTCCACCGCCAGGCAGAAGAGCTGACGCATGACCATCTGCTCGAAGCGCGTCCCGTTTCCGATGACCTCGCATATGGCGTAGGTCTTGTCACCCGTCGGGTTCCACCAACGGTGCTCGATTCCCGGCTGGATCAGAATGCTCTGTCCCACCTTGTCGAGCACCGTCTTACGGCCGCCCTGGATGACTGCGAGCTTTCCGCGCACGAGGGTGAAGCGTTCATGACTGACCGGATGAATGTGCTCGCCCGCGGCAAAGCCGCCGGGTTCGACATACAGATCCATCACCGAGCGCTTGCCCCCGGTTTCCGAGGCCGGCGTGCGGACCACGATCCGCTCGCCGCAACGGGGGTTCTCGTAGACCTCTCCAGGGCTGACGTTCACCGGAATCTCTCCTTCGTCCACGACGCTTCTCGCAACGTGACTACAGCCTGCGCGCCAAGGCCCTGGGCACGCACTCACATTCTTGCCCTCGCATTCACCACCACCGTCCGGTCAGACGATGGCCGCAGCTCCCGCCTGAGCGACGTTCAGGTCCTCGTCCCCCATTCCGCCGCTGACGCCGATGGAACCGACCGGCGTGCCGTCGGAAATCAGCGGCAGACCACCGGAGAACAGCGCCATACCGGGCTGGCTGGCAAGGCTGCTCACCAGGACCGCATCCTGCTTGATGGCCTCCGCGAATTCATTGGTGGGCGTACGGACGACGAGCGCGGTGCTCGCCTTGTTCTGCGCGACGCTGGTGGCCACGGCCGGGGCACCGTCCATGCGCGCGAGCGCCTGGACGTGGCCGCCGGCGTCGAGGACGACGATCGCCACCCGAGCGCCGAGCTCCTCGGCCTTGCGCAGCGCCGCGGTGATGCCCTGCTGGGCGCCGGCCAGAGTGATCGTGCGGGTCTCGGTGACGGTGGCGCCGAGCTGCTCGACAGTGGTCATGGGTGTGCCTTTCGTAGGACCGGCCGGAGCCGGAGGGGACAACAGGGAAGAAAGAACGGAGCGGGCGGCGCGGGAGCCGGGCTCAGGCGGTCGACTCCTCGCTCCGGGCCGCAGCACCGGAGCGGAAGAAGGCGGCCACGAGAGCAGCGACCGCGAGGCTCGCCACCGCGCCCACGAGCACCGCCAGGTGCATGCCGTCGAGGGTGTCGGCGATGCTCGCCTCCACGCCCTCGGTCGCGTCGGCGCCGAAGACCGCGACGGCTGCCAGCACCGGGGTGCCCAGCGTGAGGGCGATCTGCTGGCTCATCGTGCTCAGACCGGTCGCCAGGCCCTGCTCCTCATTGGGCAGGCCGGAGGTGGCGATGACCGTGTAGGAGACGAGACCCATGGCGTGGCCGAAGAAGGCGACCGCGACGGCGATGAGGACGATGTAGATCCCGGCGTCGCCCTCGTCCACGGTGAGCAGCCCCAGGAGGCCGAGTCCCTGGACCGTGAGGGCGGTGACGAGGGTGCGCTTGCTGCCGATGGCGCCGATCACCTTGGGGGCGAGGAGGCCGCCCGCGATGGCCGCGATGCTGGACCCACCGAACGCCAGCCCCGAGGCGAGCGGCTTGTAGTCGAGCACGTCCTGGAGGTAGAGCGTCATCTGGAAGACCACCGCGCTGGGCATGCTGACGACGAGGAGCCCGGCGAAGTTGCCCCAGCGCACGGTGGGCCGCTTGAGCACGCTGACCGGCGCCAGCGGGTTGGAGCTGCGCAGCTCGATGAACCAGAAGGCGACCAGCAGCGCCGCGGCGAGGATCAGGCAGCCGATGACGACGGGGTCGCCCCAGCCGCTCTGCTCGGTCGCGGAGATGCCGTAGACCAGGCTGACCAGACCGCCGGTGACCGTGACCGCCCCGGGAACGTCGAGGCGGCTGCGGGTCCGCTCACTGCTGTCGCTCAGGACACGCGGAGCGAACGCCAGGATGAGCACCACGACCGGCAGGTTGATCAGGAACGCCCAGCGCCAGCTCAGCAGCTCGGTCAGCACCCCGCCGAGCACCGAACCGAGCGCGAAGCCGCCGGTGAGAAGGGTGCCGTTGAGCCCCAGGGCGCGCTGGCGGAGGGGGCCTTCGGGGAAGGACGTGGTGAGCAGCGACATCGCGGCGGGTGTCGCCATGGCCGTGGCGAGACCCTGCCCGATGCGGCCGGCCAGAAGCATGCCGGGCGACTGGGCGAGGCCGCCGACCAGCGACGCGACACCGAGGATGAGCATGCCCACCAGGAAGAGGTTCCGCCGGCCGAAGAGGTCGGCGATGCGGCCGAACAGCAGCGTGAAGCCCGCGGCGGGCAGCATGAAGCCGGTGACGATCCACTGAAGGGTGCTCAGCTCGAAGCCGAGGTCGGACCCGATGGTCGGCACGGCGATGTTCAGCACGGAGAAGTCGACCGCGAGCATGAACTGGGCACCGAGCAGGAGAACCAGGATCAGCCGGTGCCGGGGCGTCATCCGATCCTCTGCGGGTTTGTCCCGCGCCTCACTGATGGCATCGAGCTCGGTCATGGCTTTCCTCTCCTCTGATGACTCTCGCGTCCGTCGGCTCGCACCGCGCCGCTGTGGCGTCTCGAGGGCCGGACATCGGCCCACGGCGCGGCCCGTGATCGAGCCGACGGGAGGAGAAACACCGTCGAGCGCCAGGGGGTTGCATCGCCGCGGAAGCCGAGTGGTCGACGGCTTCCGCCCGCGAATTGCGGAGCAATATTCCGGGTGAGGGGCCCGTCGAGCGGCAAGTAGCGTCGCCCGCGGCCGTCGCGCGCTGCGCCGGAACCGGCTCGCAGCCTCCACGACGACGGCCAGAGAGGCCATGTGATGACAGACAGCAGAGGCGGGATGGAACGGCGACGTTTCCTTTACGGGGGCGCCTCCGTTGGAGGAGGAATGCTGCTCGGCGGCACGGCCGGTACCGCGGCGGCCGCCACGACGCGGGACGCCACGACGCGCGCCGCGGCGGCGGGGGACGCCGTCGCGATCACACCCGGCGACCGGAACTACGCTGACGTGGTCAGAGGCTGGAACCAGCGGTACATAGGCAAGCCCGAGAAGGTGCATCTGGTCACCACGACCGACCAGGTGGTGAAGGTCACCCAGCAGGCAGTGAAGGAGGGCAAGCGCCTCGCGGTGCGCAGCGGCGGGCACTGTTTCGAGGACTTCGTCTACCACCCGGACGCGAAGGTCGTGGTCGACCTGTCGGAGATGCGCCAGGTCGCCTTCGACGCCGAGCGCAAGGCGTTCATGGTCGAGTCGGGGTGCCAGCTGCTCGACGTCTACGAAGGGCTCTACCGCCGCTGGGGCGTCGTCATCCCCGCGGGCATCTGCCACCAGGTCGGCGCGGGCGGCCACGTCAGCGGCGGCGGCTGGGGGATGTTGTGCCGTCTGCTGGGCCTTGTCGTGGACCATCTGTACGCGGTCGAGGTGGTCGTCGTGGACGCTTCGGGCACCGCCCGGGCGGTCGTCGCCACGCGGGAGGAGTCGGACCCGAACCGCGACCTGTGGTGGGCGCACACCGGCGGGGGCGGCGGCAACTTCGGCATCGTCACGCGCTACTGGTTCCGCAGCCCGGACGCCAAGGGCTCCGAGCCGTCGGCCCTGCTCCCCCGCCCTCCGGCCGAGGTGCTCATCAACGCCGTTTCCTGGCCGTGGAGCTCGCTCTCCCGCAAGGACTTCGACACCCTGGTGAAGAACTACGGCGCCTGGCACGTCGAGCACAGCGCTCCGGGCGACCCGTACGCCGGAATGTGCAGCTACCTGGGGCTGAACCACCGGTCGAACGGCGCCATCGGGATGATCACCCAGATGGACGCCACCGTGCCGAACGCCGAGCAGATGCTGGCGGACTTCGTGGCCGCCATCAGCAAGGGCGTCTCCGTCGCGCACGAGGCGGCCACCACCAGGACGGGTGAGCTGGCCGCCATGCCCGAGCTGGTGAAGCCGCGCCGCATGCCGTGGCTCCAGGCGACCCGCTACCTCGGCACCTCGACCCTGACCCTCAACGACCCGACACTGAAGGGAGACTTCAAGTCCGCCTATATGCGGGCGAACTTCCCCGACTCGCATCTCGACGCGCTCTACAAGCATCTGACCAGCGACGCCATCGACAACCCCACCGCCTCGGTACAGCTGAGCTCCTTCGGCGGCCAGGTCAACGCGGTCGCCCAGGACGCGACGGCCTCCTCGCACCGCAGCTCGGCGTTCAAGATGTCGTGGATGCTGTACTGGACGGACGCGGCCGACGAGGCCAAGTCGCTGGCCTGGATACGGGAGTGCTACCAGGAGGTCTACGCCGAGACCGGCGGCGTGCCGGTGCCGAACGAGGTCACCGACGGCTGCTACGTCAACTATCCGGACATCGACCTCGGCGACCCGAAGTACAACACGTCGAAGGTGCCGTGGCACGACCTCTACTACAAGGAGAACTACCCGAAGCTCCAGGCCGTCAAGAAGAAGTACGACCCGCGGAACGTCTTCCGGCACAGCCAGTCGGTAGGGCTGCCCGACTGACGGGTACGCACGCTGCGCTGACACCGCACCGGCCGCCGATTCCGGCGGCCGGTGCGGTGCTTCGGCATACCGGTCCGGCCCCGCTCCCGGGCGCCAGGGCGCGGGCTGTGCAACCATTGCTGAAGTCCCGGTGTTTCTGTAGCTGATGGACGATATGGCGGAGCAGCTGACCGAGCGCCTGGCGTCAGATCTGGATGACGGCTTCACAGAGCTGGTCCGGGTCCACGCCTCGGCGGTGCGTGCCTTTCTGTTCCGGGTCTCGGGATCGGCCGCCGAGGCGGACGACCTGGGCCAGGACACCTTCTTACGCGCCTATTCGGCGCTCCAGACCTACTCGCCGGAGCGCCGGCGCAAGCTGAAACCCCGGGCCTGGCTGATGACCATCGCGGCGAACGTCTGGCGCAATCATGTGCGTACCAGCGTCCGTCACCCGGTCTCGGCCACCCGTGCGGAGGACGCCTGCGGCAGCTGGCCGGACGAGAGTCCGGGACCGGAGGAGCGGGCGGCGACGTCCGCCGACCGTACGGTTCTGGTCAAGGCGCTCACCGAGCTGCCCGAGAAGCACCGCGTCGCGGTGGTGATGCGCCATGTCATAGGGATGAGTTACAGCGACATGGCCGAAGCCCAGGGCTGCCCCGTGGGTACCGTCAAGGCACAAGTATCAAGAGGGATCGGCACACTACGTGAGATCTTGACACCCGAGGCGGCGGTGTTGGGGGAGGTGACCAGATGAACTACCGGAATGATGAGGAAGAGCGGCCCGCGGAGGGACAGTTGGAGCACGCCTTGTCCGATCTCGCGGCCCCTGCCCCGGCGGACTTCGCCCTGAGGGTACTTCAGCGCGTAGGAATTCCGCGAGAGCGCTACGACACCTACAGCCATCTTGACAGCGCGGCCGGCGGCCTCTTCGTGGCCTACAGCCCGGACGCGGTGACCGGCTCGGCCGTCGACACAATGGTGGCCGACGCGGACGAGTTCGAGCGGTTGCATCACGCCCGCACCGGCCGGACCGCCATCCGCGCCTCGGCGCCCTTCCCCGGGCTGCGCCCCGCCTTGCGCACGGGCCGGGCGAAGCGGCTGCCGATCGACCTGGGAGATCTGACCGACCTGGAGCGCGCCGTGCTCCACGCGGTGCGGTCGATCCCCTCCGGCCAGCTGCGGCCGATCACCTGGCTCGCGCGAGAGGCGTCGCTGCCCTCCGCCACCAGGCCGATCGTCGAGGCTCTGGCCAAGAATCCGGTGCCAGTGCTGATCCCCTGCCACCGCGTCACCTATGAGGGCGGAGCGCCCTGCGACGCCGCCTATGCGGAGCGCGTCGGGGACGCCCTGCGGAGCGCGGAGGGCATCGACATGCACCGGCTGGAGGAGCTGACCCTGCGCGGGGCCGTCTTCCTCGGCAGCGACACCACGCGGATCTACTGCCATCCGACCTGTGCGCACGCCCGCCGGATCACCCGGCCGCACCAGGTTCCGTTCCGTACCGCCGGGGATGCTCGGCAGGCGGGCTACCGTGCCTGCAAGAGCTGTCGTCCCGCCACGGTCTGAGTCTCCGGCGCGGAAAAGGCGGAAAAGCGGAGAAGGAGGAAGATCCATGCAGTCCGAAGGCCGTGCCGCGGTGACGTCCGTGGCGCTCGCGGAGGAGTCGACCCCGTGTGGCCGGCTGGTCCTCGCGGCCACGAACGAGGCTTTGCTCGCCTGCGCGTACGACACCGCGGAGGCCGTGCGCCGACGCGCCACCCGGGCGGTCGGCAGCGGGGTGGAGTTCCGGACGGAGGCCGACGCCACGCCCGGCCAGTTGGCCGTGCTGACCGAGGCGCGGGATCAGCTCGCCGCGTATCTGGCCGGGAAGATCCGTTCGTTCTCCGTTCCCCTGGACCTCTCGCTCGCCTCCGCGTTCACCGCGCAGACGGTGCTGGCGCTGGAGTCGTTCGTGCCCTACGGCCGCACCGCCACCTACGGCGAGCTGGCCGCCGCGCTGGACCGCCCGCGCGCCGCGCGGGCGGTGGGGATGGCGCTCGGCTCCAATCCGCTGTGCGTCGTGCTGCCCTGCCATCGCATCGTCGGAGCGAAGGGTTCGCTGACCGGATACGCCGGTGGGGTCGCCGCCAAGCAATACCTGCTCGCGACGGAAGCGGCCGCCTGACCGGGAGCTCCGCGGTCGCCGATCGCTTCCGCCGCGCACCGGTTCCCCTCCGCTGCACCTCCGATGCAACCTTCGGCGGCTGTCCGGTGTTTTCCCAGGGACGGCGCATGAGGTCCTCTCCGGCGCCGAGCGGTGGAGCGGGAAGGGGAACCCGTCATGGCTGCATATGTGGACCCGGAGCCCGACTGGTGGGGTGCCGATCTGCTGGGCTCACCACCGGGCAGAGCCCTCTGGGCCCAAGCCGGTCACGGCGTCACCTATCACACATTACGAACCCAGGTCGCCCAGATGCGGCGGCTCTTCGACGCCTATGGGATCCGTTCCGGACACACCGTCGCCCTCCAGGGTGCCCATAGCTTCAGCCAGCTATGGGCCCTGTTCGCCCTGTGGTCCTGCGGCGCCCAGGTCATGCTCATCGGGCCGCATGTGCGCGGCAAGGAGCTGGGCCGCCAGCTGGACTGGTGCCGGCCCCAGTTCCATGTCTCCTTCGACGCGCCGGGCCACGGCAAGGAGACCTTCCACGATGAGTGCGAGGTCTTCGTCCGCCGCCTCCTCAGAGGCCGTCCCGCCGCCACCGATCACTGCTTGGTCCAGTTCACTTCCGGGAGCACCGGGTTCGCCAAGGCCATCGGCCGGACACCCGAGTCGCTGCTGACCGAACTGGAGCGGTTCAAGACGGTCGGCGGTATGCCCGAGCCCGGATCCCGGGTCCTGGTCCTCGGTCCGCTCGCGCACTCCTTCAGTCTGGTCGGCGGCGTGCTGTACGCGACGAGCACCCGCAGCACGGTCCTGCTGTCCCCCAATTCGGGCCGCCGTACCGTGCTCCGTACGGCGATCCGGTCGGGGGCCGACACCATCATCGGATCCCCCCAGCACTTCGCCGCTCTGGCCCAGATCGACCGTCCCGTGCGAATCCCTCGGCTCCGGCTGGCGATATCCGGCGGTGAGCAGATGGCCCACCGGGTGTACACCCGCTTCGCCGAGCGTCATCGGGTGCGGATCGGGCAGGCCTACGGCACCACGGAAACCGGGATCATCGCCACGGACCCCACCGGCTGGTACGGGCCCGACACCGTCGGGATGCCGGTGCCCGGCCTCCAGCTGCGGCTGGTGGACGGGGAGTTGCAGGTGCGCCTCGACCGCTCTCCGTATCTGCCGCAGGCGGGGCCTCCCGGCCGCTTCCTTCCCGACGGTGAACACACCCGGGCCGGCTGGCTGCGGACCCGTGACCTGGTGGAGCAGGATCCGGCGAGCGGAGCGCTGCGTGTCCTCGGCCGTTTCGACCCCCTGGCCGACCGGCGTGCGCTCACTCGCGGTCTCGACCAGATCCTGCTCGCCGACCGCACCCTGGTCCGGCACTTCGAGCGGGATGGTCAACCCGTGGGCTGACGGGTGCGACTCGCGGGCACTTCCACACAAAGCCGCACTTAACGGTGTGCAACTTCCTGGGAGCATACGGTGTTCATAGTGTGTACAGCACATTGCCGATGCATCCAGGGAGAGCTTTTCGATGGAGTCCACCTTGACCGGCAAGACCGTTGTCATCACGGGGGCCGGCAGCGGGATCGGTCGTGCCACGGCGCGCGCTTTCGCTGACCACGGGGCGAATGTGCTGGCCGTGGGAAGGACACTCGAAAAGCTGGAGGCCACCGCGAAGGGGCGGCCGTCGATCACACCGGTGGCGGCGGACATCAGCGAACTGGACGCCCCTCAGGCGATCACCGCGCAGGCAGTGGCGGCCTTCGGTGGCATCGACATCCTGGTCAACAGCGCCAGCGTCTTCCGGCCGACCCACCTCGGCATGATCACTCCATCGGAGTTCGACCACTTCATCGCCGTGAACCTCCGGGCCCCTCTGCTGATCACCCAGGCCGCGCTGCCCTGCCTGGAGCGTGCGGAAGGGACCGTGGTGAACATCAGCGCGGCCATCGGCCAGCATGGTTGGCCGGGCTTGTCCGTGTATGGCGCGACCAAGGCGGCGCTCGACTTCTTCACCCGCTCCTGGGCAAACGAATTGGCCCGGAGCTGCATCCGGGTGGTGTCCGTGGCTCCGGGGCCGATCGAGACGCCGATCCTGGAGAACAACGCGCTTGACGATCAAGCGGTGATGACCGTCCACCAGACCCAGGAGCAGATACCGATGGGCCGGTTGGGCACGGCGGAGGAGATCGCGTGGTGGATCCTGAACTTCACGGACCCACTGGCCAGTTATGCGACGGGTGCCATCTTCGCCGTGGACGGCGGATACACCGTCGTGTAAATGAGCCGGATCGACGGACGATCAAACGACCGGGCCCATCCGGGCACGTCAGATGCCGTTGACAGGAGAGGAGTTGAGAATGCTGTATTGCAGGCGGCTAATCGTATGGCCGGGCTCGATACCCAGCTCGGACACAAGACCGACCCGCAGGCGATGGAACACTTCGAGTGCCTGCGCCCGGCGCCCGGCCTTCTCCAAGGCGCGCATATATTGTGAGTGCAACCCTTCATGATAGGGATACTCGGCGGTAAGGGCGGCGAGGTCGGCGGTGACCTCCAAGTGGCGCCCAATCTCGATCTTCGCTTCGGCGAGCGTTTCCAAGGCCCCCAGCCGGGACTCCTCGTACTGCCGCCGCCGGGATTCCAGCATCCTTCCGACGACGACATCAGCGAACGCCGACCCTCGCCAGATCCCCAACGCATCGCCCAGATGACTGACCCCGGCGGAAAGATCGCCATTGGCCAACGCTTTGCGCCCCGAGTCGACAAGCCCTTGATAAATCCGGTAGTCGAGTCGGGCGAACGACTCACTGAACATGTAGCCACCGGCATGCGTCGTGAGGGCTTCCTCGATGATGACCTTGATGGGGAGCCGGGTGGCCTGACTGAGAGCCTTCCGTGCCTGGAGGATGTAGGTCTGGACGACCCTGAGGGCACTGGCCGGAGGGCGATCACCCCATAATTCACGAACGAGCGACGGAAGCGACACAACCTGATCGGGGTGAGCCACCAACATCGCCAGCACGGTGCGAGGCTTGTGGGCCAACGCCAGGCTCTCCACCTCGCCGTCGTCGGCGAAACGCAGCATGCCGAGAACCTGCACACTCTTTCCCTTGGAATTCCCCATCCAGCTCCCCCTGCCGTTGCATATAGTGCAATGCTTTATCAGAGGCCTGCATGGGCAGGCATTCACTTCATATCCCTTGGCAAGGGACGGTACGACCGCCAAGTGCATGTGTCAACTAACGTGGCCGATCATGACCACCGGAACGCATTTTAAGATAAAAAACACGCGAATCGGTTTCCGGCCACACAACCCCTCCCACCAGGCTCAATAGCCGGGGCGAAGCCGCTTAGGGGAGCACGGAATCCATAGATGAACTCTTGGATGCCGCGAGGTGAATCGAGTCAATAGCGAAAATTCAGCCAAGCCCGCTGCCCGATATTACCTCCCGGAGAGCCAGCAAATACAAAGCACATAGCTTACCTCTCCCAGAAGTAGGGGAACACTTAGTTAACCCCCGCGGCACGCCTCGCGGCACGGCCTTCTGAGGGATCTTGCGGACGCCGATAAATCATCCGCGCAGCGTCCGCGAAGAACGCCGGGATACCGATACCGCGACCGGCGCCGCCGGGTCACCGGCCCGGCCGTCTCGAGCACGTGGTGCACCTCACGTTCGCGGGAGCGTGGCGGGCGGCCATGGGAAAATCAGCGGGTGCAGATCGGGATGCTGGGTCCACTCGAGGTGCGTACCACGGTGGCTCGGCCGAGGTGCCGGGGGCGCGGCTGCGCGGACTGCTGGTCGCCCTCGCGCTCAAGCCGGGTCATGTGGTCCCGAAGGCGTCGCTCATCGACTGGATCTGGGGTGAGCACCCGCCCGCCGATGCGACGAACGCCCTCCAGCGCCTGGTGTCCCGGCTGCGGAAGGCGCTGCCGGGCGGAGTGGTCGAGGGGCGGGCGGACGGCTACCGGCTGGCGGTGGAGCCCGACGCGGTCGACGCGGTGCGGTTCGAACGCCTCGTCACCGCGGGCCGGGCCCGCACCGACGAGTGTTCCCGGCGCGCACGGCTGCTGCGCGAGGCCCTCGGGCTGTGGCGCGGTGCGGCCATGCAGGACGTGGGGCTGCGGGACAGCGCCGCGTTCGACGCCGCGATCGCCCGGCTCCAGGAGCTGCGCCTGACGGCCACGGAGGAGCGGGCCGACGCGGAAGTCGCCCTCGGGCGCGGGGCGGAGATGGTCACGGAGCTGACCGACCTGGCGGCCGCGCATCCGCTGCGGGAACGGCTCGTCGCCGCGCTGATGCGCGCCCTGGCCGCGGCCGGTCGCGCCAGCGAGGCGCTGCTGGTGTACCAGCGCGCGAAGGAGGCCCTGGCCGACGCGCTGGGCGTCGATCCCTCGCCGGAGCTGGCGGCGTTGCACATCGCGCTGCTGCGGGGCGAGTTGGCGCAGGAACCGCGGCAGAGGGAAGCGAGCCGCAAGACCAACCTGCGCGCCGAGCTGACCAGCTTCGTCGGCAGGGGCGCCGATGTCGCCGCCGTCCGCGGGCTCATCGCCGAGCACCGGCTCACCACCGTGATCGGGCCGGGCGGCTCGGGCAAGACCCGGCTGGCCACGGAGACCGCGCGCACGCTGCTCGGCGACCTGCCGGACGGGGCGTGGCTGGTGGAACTCGCCGCCGTCGGCGCGGGCGGCGACGTGGCGCAGGCGACGCTCACCGGGCTGGACCTGCGGGACGCCCTGCTGGGCGGGGCCCCGAAGGCGGAGCTGACGGACCGGCTCATCGCCGCGATCCGCGAGCGGGAGGCGCTGCTGATCCTCGACAACTGCGAGCATGTGATCGAGGCCGCGGCGGAGTTCGCCCACCGGGTCCTCGGGGAGTGCCGACGGCTGAGGATCCTGGCCACGAGCCGGGAACCGCTCGGCATCACCGGGGAGGCGCTGTGGCTGATCGAGCCGCTGGCCCTGCCGGAGGAGAACGCGGGCCCGGACGGGATCGAGTCCTCCCCCGCCGTCCAGTTGCTGCGGGACCGGGCCGGGGCGGTGCGCCGGGACCCCGCGCTTGACGACCGTACGACGATGGCGCGCGTCTGCCGGGCGCTGGACGGGATGCCCCTGGCGATCGAACTGGCCGCGGCACGGCTGCGCACGATGTCCCTCGATCAGCTCGCAGGCCGCCTCGACGACCGGTTCCGCCTGCTGACCAGCGGCAGCCGCACCGCGTTGCCGCGGCACAAGACGCTGCGCGCGGTGGTCGACTGGAGCTGGGAGCTGCTCACCGACGCCGAGCGGAGGGTCCTGCGCAGGCTCTCGGTGTTCTCGGGCGGGGCGAGTTTGGAGGCGGCCGAGCGGATCTGCGTCGGCGACGGGGTCGAGCCGGAGCAGGTACCCGAACTGCTCACCGCGCTGACCGAGAAGTTTCTGCTGCTCGCCGAGGGCGGCAGCACCCCGCGCTACCGCCTGATCGGCATGATCCAGGAGTACGCCGGGCACCGGCTCGCGGAGGCGGGGGAAGCGGACCTGGTGCGCCACGCGCATCTCGCCCACTTCACCGAACTGGCCGAGACCGCGGAGCCGCATCTGCGCCGCGCCGAGCAACTGGAGTGGCTGGCCAGGGTCGAGGCCGAGCACGACAACATCGGTGCGGCGATGCGTGGCGCGCTCGCGGCGGGCGAGGCGCAGGCGGCGATGCGGCTCGCGGTGGGCGCGGGCTGGTACTGGTGGCTGGGCGGGCGCAGGACCGAGGGCATCGAGCTGCTCACCGCGGCCGCCAGGACGCCCGGCGAGGTGGCCGACGAGGTCCGGGCCACGGCGTACGCGCTGATCGCGGGTTTCGTGACCTCCGGGCTGAGCGACGAGCGCCGGGCCGCGGAGTGGATCCACGAGGCGCACCGGCTCGGTCGGCGCAGCCGGCGCGGCCACCCGGCGCTGAGGCTCGTCGCCGTGCTGGACGGCATGCTCCGGGCGCCCGGCACGTCGCTGTCCGCGTTCGAACCGCTGCTGGACGACGAGGACCCCTGGGTGCGCGCGCTGGCCCGGTGGCAGCTGGGCAAGATGCGGATCGTGCTCGGCCGGGACGGGCAGGACGGCCAGGAGGCGGGCGCGCACCTGGAGAAGGCGCTCGCCGAGTTCCGGGCGCTCGGCGAGCGGTACGGGATCTCGCTCGCCCTGGGCGAGCTGGCGAACCTGCTCGCCCTGCGCGGCGAGTTCGCCGGTGCGTGCGAGCACTACGAGCGGGCGATCGCGATCGTCACCGAGGTCGGTGCCGCCGAGGACGTCATCCGGATGCGGTCGTGGCAGGTACAGCTCTACTGGCCGATGGGCGACGAGGCCGCGAGCACGGCCGCCATGGTCGAGGCACAGCGGTGCGCGGAGCGGGTCACCTGGCCGGACGCGCTGGCCGAGCTGGCCCTGTCCAAGGCGGGACTCGCCCGGTGGGGTGGCGACGCCGACGAGGTGCACCGGCAACTCGGGATCGTGACAGCCCTGTTGGGCGACGAAGCGCGACAGGCGGACATCCGCGCGGTGACGCATGACCCGCTCGGCTACCTCGCCGACGACCTCGGCGAGGCCCGGGCGCACCGCGCGGCGGCCTGCGAGGCGGCGTCCGAGGCGGGACACGCGCCGCTGATCGCGCACGTGCTCATCGGGGTCGCGGACCTGGCGCTGCGCCGCGACGAACACGAGCAGGCCGCGCGGCTGCTCGCGGCGAGCACGGGCGTACGCGGGCTCCTGACGCGCTCCCACCCGGACGTGACGCGAATCATGCGCAGACCTTCGACGTCCAGCACGACCTTTTGATGGGTTATCACCATATTTCCCTCGTTCGTCTGCGGGTTTCCCCGGGGCGGGCCTGCGGGGGCGATGCGGCTCAGGAACGGTGGATCACGATGTCACCGCTGTAGGTACGGACCTTGACGTGGACGATCTCGTCGGTCTCCCCCGGGCCGTCGACCACCTTGAGCGCGTTGCGGACGCCGCCGGTCAGGGTGGACACATCGAGCTTGGCCGCGGTGCCCTGCCGGATGCCGATCTCGATTTCGGCGCCGGCCGCCGTGACCACGACCGAGCCCCGCACGACCTCGCCGAGCCGGATGCCGCCGTGGGCGGTCTTGGCCACGACGTTGCCGTGCGCCCGCTCCACGTGGAAGTCGCCGTTCATCCCGGTCAGGCGCAGTTCGCCGGTGGCGTCACCGATCCAGGTCTCGCCGTGGTCGTTGCCGACCGGCGCGGACCCGTCGACCTCGTCGACACGTACGCCCCCGGAGCCGTTGGCGATCCTGGCGTGGCCCACCGCGCGCGGCACGGCGATCTCACCCCGGGACGTGGACAGCCGCAGCGGACCGCCCTCGTCGATCCGGAAGTCGCCGTGCGCCGCCTCGAAGCGGCACTCGCCCAGCCGCCCTTCGCCGCGCAGTACGACGGAGGACGAACTGCCGCGCAGATCGGAGCCCTCGGGAAGCTCGATCAGCACGTCGACCGAACCGGTGCGGCGCGACGCGCTGGGCCAGTTCAACATCTGCGGGGAAGCCTTGACCTGGAGCTTGCCCTCCGCGAAGTCGACGCGCGCCGTGGCTGGGCTCGACCGCGAGGACCGTCTGCGGCGGTTCGTACGAGCCGGTGCCCGCGCCGACGTTGATCACGTCTGTGACGTCCCCGAGTGCGGCGTGGATCTGCGCGGCGATCCGGCGATCGGGTTGTCGTGTCCGGGCGTATGCCGCGCCGAGCGTGTCATAGGTCGCCATGCCGGTAAGTCTGCCCAGCGGGCCGCGCCCCTCGCCCGGAAAGGAACGTCGAGCCCGTCGGGGTCGGCTGGGATGATGTGCCGGGTGACCTCCAACCCTGCTGTGCAGGCACCTCCTTGGTGGCCCGCCCGTCTGGAAACCGCGCGCCTGACAATGCGGCCGGTGGCGGCAGACGATCTGCCGTCCATCGAGCGCCTGTGGCGCGACGAGCGGGTTCGCCAGTTCCTCGGTGGCCCGGTGCCCGAGGAGAAGATCGCTCTCCGGCGCCACCATCTGCCCGGGGTGCCCGGGGCGTTCGCCACCGAGGACCACGCCACGGGGGCGTGCATCGGGCTGGTCACCGTCGAGCCGGGCTCGCCCCGGGGCGGCCCTGAGGTCTCGTACACCTTCCTCCCGGAGTGGTGGGGGCGCGGCCTGGCCCGGGAGGCGGTTGCCGCCGCGGTCCAGTGGGCTCGGGAACTGCCGGGCGGAAACCCGGTGGTGGCGGTGACGCAGAGCGCGAACACGAGCTCTCGGCGCCTGCTGGAGGCGATCGGTCTGTCTGCGGACTACGAGATGGTCGAATACGGGGAGCCGCAGACGGTCTATGTGACGGAGCACCGTAGCTGACGGAGCAGCCGCTCGGTACTGGAGCTGGGTCAGGCGGTATCGGTGCGCGTCGCGGCGACTGCCACGGTGGCGTAGTGCATCGTGAAGCCGCCTCCCGCTGCGTCGATGACCGTGGCGACCCCCGCCAGCACCTCGTCCAGCTTGGCCTGCGGGAGCCGGGTGAAGGCGCCCTGGGTGGGGAGTTGGTCCAGCCACTCGTCCCGCGTGTAGGACTGTTCCCAGTCGAACCGCCACTGCTCGGGGTCGGTGAACGCGCCCACCTCCCGTAGCCGGTCGGCCGTCCGGGCGCACAGTGCCGTGTACCCCTCCGCGGCGGGCACCGCCCATTGGCGGACGGCGATCGAGTCGGGGATCACCCGGCGGTAGACATCGGTGAAGGCTTCCGTCAGTTCGGGCGAGGGCTGGCCCGCGTTCCAGAACAGGGCCAGCAAGCCCTGGGGGCGCAGCGCCTGCGCCGCCTTGGCGGGTCCGGCGAGCGGGTCCACCCAGTGCCAGGTCTGTCCGGAGACGACGGCGTCGAAGCTCCGGCCCGCTGGGTCCCAGTCTTCGAACGCCGCCACCTCGACGTCCAGTCCGCGCCGGCGCGCCAGGTCGGCCATCCGGGCGTCGACCTCGACGCCCAGCACCCGGGAACCGGCCGCGGCGAACTGCCGGGCCACGATGCCGGTGCCGCAGCCGACGTCGAGGACCTCCGGGCCGGGGCCGGCGGCGACGATCCGGTCCACCAGGGCCTGGGGGTAGCGGGGCCGAGCCCGGTCGTAGCGTTCGGCGTCCGAGCCGAACGACTCCGCCACCTGCCGGTGTTGATGGGTCGCGTGTTCGGAGCGAGGGGCTCGCTCCGGCGGTAAAGTGGGCATGCGCCCACTATGAGTGGGCGCATGCCCACTCGTCAAGGGAAGAAGGAGTTGCGCGGTGCCCACGGGAGTAGCCATCCGCGATGTGCGCGACCAACTGTTCAATGCCGCCGAGCGCATCCTGCTCCGGGACGGGCCGAGCGCCCTGACCAGTCGGGCGGTCACCACGGAGGCGGGCTGCGCCAAGGGCGTCCTGCACCGGCACTTCGCCGACTTCGACGCCTTCCTCGCCGAACTCGTGCTGGATCGCATCGCCCGGATCGACGACCGGGCCGCCGCCCTGCGTACGTCCGCCGGAACCGGCACCGTCGCCGACAACCTCACCCAGACGCTGATGGACGTGTTCGGGCCGGTCGCGGTGTCCATCGTCAGCCTCGTCACCTCCCGGGACGAGCTGCGCGCCCGGCTGCGCGGGGCCCGGCCCACCGGCATCCCGATCCTGACCGACGCCGCGACCGCGATCGCCTCCTACCTCACCGCCGAACGTGAACGCGGCCGCGTCACCGCGGATGCCGACGTCGACACGCTCGCCCCCACCCTGATCGGGGCCGCGCACATGCTCTTCGCCGACCGCCACGGCACCCCGCCGGAGGCCGGAGCCGTCCGCAAGGTCGTGACCACGGTCATCGCCGGGGTCGAGTAAGAGACGCTGCGACGAATTGACCTGTTCAGGGACGCGGGGCTCTCTCGCCGTGCACGGCGGTGTACTCGACCGCGAACCGCCGCCACCCGACGGCGGGCAGAGGGGCGCGGGCCCACGAATCCTGCCGCCCCTGCCGGACACACTCGCCGCGGTCACCGTGAGACGCCCGACAGCACCATCGCCGCCACCACTACGGTGGGCAGCCCGACGTACGCGGTGGGCGCCGCCGCGGCACGCCGATGACCGGCAGGGCTCCGGCGAGCGGCCTTCACCCGCGCCGTCGGCGTGCCCCGTCCCGCTTCACCACGAGCTGATGGCGCGTCGTGAGGGTCACGGCGTGGCTTCCGCCTCCACCGGCTTGGGGATGAGGAAGGACGTCGCGAAGGCGGCGGCGATGAGTGCGGCTCCCGTGATGATGCCCGCGCCGTAGCCGGTGGTGGACGTCTTGTCCGCGGGCTCGGCGGCGGTCTGTGCCGCGTAGACGAGGGCGAAGCTGAGGCCCGCGCCGAGGTTGAAGGCGCCCGCGTTCAGGCCCGGCAGGAAGCCGGGGTTCTCCTTCGGGGACAGGACGATGCCGAGACCGTTGAGGACGATGTTGCCCACGCCCGCGTAGGTGATGCCGATGAGGATCGACGCCGCCAGGAGCAGCAGGCGGGAGTCGGCGCGCAGGGTGAGGAGCATCAGGGCGAGGGTGGCGGCCGCGCCGATGAGGCCGAGGCGCAGGATGCGGCCGTAGCCATGGGTGGCGGCCAGGCGACCGGCGAGCGGGCCCATGGCCAGGCCCGCGAGCGCGTACGGGATCAGGGTCCACCAGGCGGACTGTTCGGCGGTCATGCCGAAACCTGCCCGGGCGTCCTGGGCGAAGGCGGGGATCAGGCCGTTCATGACGGCGAACACGCCGGTCATGGTGAGCACGGTGGTCAGCAGCAGGGCCCAGGTGGAGCGCTGCCTGAGGTGGCGGGTGGCCACCAGGGGGTGGCTGCTGCGGTCCTCGGTGCGCCAGAAGAGGACGAAGGCGACGGCGGTGACGACGAACAGGGCGACGACCAGCGACCAGTTGGCGTCGGCGAGCTTCCCGGCCTCGTTGAGGGCGATCAGGGCCGCTCCGACCGAGACGACGAGGAGGGCGACACCGGGCCAGTCCATGCGGCTTTCAGCCGCTGCGCCCTCGGTGGCAACCGACTCCGGAGTGAGGGTGGCGACCAGGACGGTGGCGAGCGCGGCGACGGCGGCCATGGCCCAGAAGATGGACGAGAAGCCGTGGTGGTCGGCGAGGTATCCGCCCGCGAGGGAGTCGACACCGGCGACGCCTCCGTTGACGGCGGTGATGACGCCGAGCAGGGTGCCGTACTTCTTCGGCTCGTGGACCTCGTTGCGCAGCATGATCAGGCACAGCGGCACGGTGGGGCCGGATACGCCCTGGATGACGCGGCCCGCGAAGAGCACGGGGACGCTCCCGGCGAGCGCCGCCATCACACAGCCGACGGCCATCAGCGCCAGCATTCCGGCCAGGACCCGGCGGCGGCCGACGAGGTCGCCCAGGCGGGGCAGGAAGAGCGAGAAGAGGGCCGCCGAGGTGAAGAACGCGGTCTGGGTCAGGCCGACTTCGGCCGAGGTCGCCCCGAGGGAGTTCTCGATGCTCTTCAGGGCGGGGCTGAGCATGCTCGCGTTGAGCTGGAAGGCGAAGCAGGCCGTCAGGAGCGCGGTGACCAGCACCCAGATCCGGACGGGGCGGGTGCCACCCGGTGTGTCGGCCGGAGCGCGGACCGGTTCGGTGGAGGAGTGGGAGGAGTGGGAGGAGGAGTTCATGCGCGTACGTCACCGATCCGCTCGAGGGCGTCCACGATCAGGTCCCAGAAGCGCTGGTGGTCGAGGGTGACCGCGACCTGGGTGTGGCAGTCGTCGGGTGCGGGCGCGCGGAGGTCGGTGACGGTCATGCCGAGGGTGAGGGTGCCGGTGAGTTCGATGTCCACCGGGGCCTTGCGCACGGTCATGACGGTGGGGTCGATGACGTACGCGACGGCGCACGGGTCGTGCACCGGGGGGTGCTCGAAACCCTGCTCCATGAGGTACATGGCGCCGAAGAATTCCAGGAGTTCGTTGACGAACGTGGCGGGTGCGGTGCCGACGCGGGCGATGCGGTCGACGACCTCCGGGGTGGCGAGGGCCTGGTGGGTGAGGTCGAGGCCGACCATCGTGACCGGCCAGCTCTCGTTGAAGACGATGTGGGCGGCCTCGGGGTCGATCTTGATGTTGAACTCGGCGACGGGGCTCCAGTTGCCCGTGTGGTAGCCGCCGCCCATCAGGACGACCTCGCGCACGCGCTGGGCGATGCGGGGCTCCTTGCGTACGGCAAGGGCGATGTTGGTCAGGCCCGCGGTGGGGACGAGGGTGATCTCGCCGGGCTCGTGGGCCATCACCGTGTCGATGATGAGGTCGACGGCGTGCCGGGGGTCCAGGGCCAGGGTGGGCTCGGGCATCGCGGGGCCGTCGATGCCGCTCTCGCCGTGGATCCCGTGGGCCGTTTCGACGGTGCGCACCAGGGGGCGGGCGCAGCCCGCGGCGAAGGGGACGCCGGTGATGTTCGCGATGCGGGCGACCGAGAGGGCGTTGCGGGTGACCTTCTCCAGGGTCTGGTTGCCGACGACGGTGGTGACGGCGACCAGTTCGACGTCGGGGTTGCCGTGCGCCAGGAGCATCGCGATCGCGTCGTCGTGCCCGGGGTCGCAGTCGAGGATGATCTTTCTCATCGGGTTCTCTCTGGAATCGTGTCGCACGTCGAGGTCCGCCGCAGACGAACCCTCGACCGCTCGGTGGGTGACATGAGGAGGCCCTCAGCCGTCGCTTTCGGTCCCACACCGTAACGCGATAGGGTCCGCCGCCTTTCACCGCATCACCTGGGACGATGCGCCCCGGTCCGGGGCGCACGATGATGTCGCCACCCGCGGTCCGGCCTGTGACACCCTCCAGGCCTGGGTGGTCGGCGTCGATGCGGGCGATCACCGTCCCCAGGCCCCCGCCGCCGCGGCCCGCACCACGTAGTCCTCGAAGGTCCGGGGCGCCCGTCCCAGCAGGGTGGCGAGGTCGTCCGTCGTCGCGGCGATCAGCCCGCGTTCCATCATCACGAACATCTCGGCGACGTGGTGGGCGTCGTCCTCGCTCAAGCCCTCCCCGACCAGCGTCGCGGCGTACTCGGCGGGCGAGATCTGACGGTACGTGAGCGGCCGCCCGGACGCCCGGGCGATCAGCTCGACGGCCTCACCGAACGTGAGCGCGCGCGGCCCGGTCAGCTCGTAGACCCGCCCGGCATGCCGACCGGGCTCGGTCAGCACCGTGGCCGCGGCGTCCGCGACGTCTTCCACGTCGATGAACGGCTCGGGAACCGCACCGGCCGGGAGCGCCAGTTCCCCGGCGACCAGCGGGGCGTGGAAGACGTCCTCGTCGAAGTTCTGGGCGAAGTTCGACGGCCGCAGGACGGTCCACTCCAGCGCCGAGCCGCGCACGGCGTCCTCGGCCGACCGCATGTCCAGCCCGAACGTGGAGTCGCCCCAGGTGTCGGCGCCGTGCCCGGAGAGCAGCACCAGCCGCCGCACTCCGGCGGCCTCGGCCCGGGCCACGAACTCGTGCACCGGGCCCGGCACGCTCGGGGCCACCACGTAGACGGCGGCGATACCGCGCAGGGCCGCGTCCCAGCTGCGGGGGTCGGACCAGTCGAACCGGGTCCGGCTCGATCGGGAGGCGGCACGCACCGGCGTGCCGCGCAGCCGCAACCGGGCGGCGATCCGCCGACCCGTCTTGCCGGTTGCGCCGAGGATGAGAGTGGTGTCGTTGCCGTTGCTCATGACGCCGATTGAACACGGGTGCCCCGGACGATCCCATGGGCAAGAAGCCGGATCTCCTGCGTATGCGTCCAGAGGTATTCGTCTAAACTCGCCGAGGTGGACGCGTTCAGTGATCTGATCCGCGGGGTGCGAGCCCACGGCTCGTTGTTCGGCAGCTCGACGCTGTCCCCGCCCTGGTCCCTGCACTTCGTGGACGGCGCGCCGCTGACCCTGTGCACCGTCCTCACCGGGGCGGGCTGGATCGTGCCGGAGCAGCGTCCGCCCGAACCGCTTCGCACCCGCGAGACGATCGTCGTACGCGGCCCCGCGACGTTCACCTTCGTCGACGAGGTCGGCACCCCGGCCGAACCGCTCGCATGCGGTGAGCACTGCGCGACGCCCGAGCAGGGCGGGACCCGGCACCGGCTCGGCTGGAACGACTGCGGCGAGGACGACGCCGGTGACGGCCGCGGTGCGACGACCCTGATCGTCGGCGCCTATCCGGTGCGCGGCGAGATCAGCCGCCGGCTGCTGGACGCGCTGCCCGTCGTCCTGCGCGTGGACGCCGGGGGCACGGCCGACGCCGTGCTGGACCACGTCGCCGCCGAGGTCGCCGTCGACACCCCGGGCCAACAGGTCGTCCTCGACCGGCTGCTGGACTGGATGCTGGTCTGCACGCTGCGCGAGTGGTTCGACCGGCCAGGGGGCGAGCCCCCGGCCTGGTGGGCCGCCCAGCGGGACCCGGTGGTCGGCCACGCGCTGCGCCTGCTGCACGCCGAACCGGCGGCACCCTGGACGGTCGCCGCGCTGGCCGATCGCACCGGGGTGTCGCGTTCGACGCTGGCCAAGCGGTTCGCCGACCTGGTCGGCGAACCGCCGCTGACCTACCTCACCCGGTGGCGCATGACGCTGGCGGCCGACCTCCTGGTCGAGCAGCAGGCCGCGACCATCGCGGACGTCGCCCGGACCGTGGGGTATGCCGACCCCTTCGGGTTCAGCGCGGCGTTCAAACGGGTACGAGGCGCCAACCCGAGCGAGTTCCGCCGCACCGCGACCGGCTCGAACGTCTGAAGAACCACGCTTCAGGCAAGGAACTTCCGCGGGTGGGCCAGCAGGACACCGGGGCGTTCCTCGGGGATGAAGTGGCCGCAGTCGACCGAAGTCGGCGAACACGATGTCGTCCGTGCCGATCACCCGGTCCGGCGGGTTCTCCCGGTATGGAGTCGACCGCCAGGCGAGCCACGACGTGCGATGCGGCCATACGCGAGGAACGCGACGGTGGCGACCAGCAGATACGTGGGGACGAGCAGCACCGCGTCCGGTGTCGTCTGGTCCACGGACCAACCCGCATCACGCTCGTTGCCTTCCAGCACGACCCGGTTGACGGTCAGAAAGGTGAGGTGCGCGCCGATCGTGGCCCACAGCGGAGCCCCGGCCACGGCCGTCCTGGCGGCGACGAGCATCAGGCCGAACACGGTCAGCAGGACGAGATAGTCGACCGGATGCTGCCCAGCCGGCGCCGGCCCGATCGGCGGGGGCTCCTCGCCGACCAGCCGCGCCACCCCGGCCTCCACCACCGTCGAGACACCAGGTACCAACAGGAAGGCTGCCGTGGTGCCCAGGGCCGAGACCATCGCCCCGAACCGCTCGCGCAGAGACGTCCAGGCGTAGCCGCGCAGCGTGGTCTCCTCGGGCAGCGCTTCCAGGAGCAGCGCGACAAGTGCGTTGGAGAGGACGAAGCCGACGAGGGCCGCGGGGTCGGGTCGCGCCCAATCCAGCATCCCGGCGGCCGTGCCCGCGCCCAGCACGAGCGCCGCCGCGGCGACCGTCACGCCGACCCCGATGAGGAAAGCGTGCAGACGCAGGCCCGCGTTTCCGAAACCGAGTGAACCGGGGCGCGCGGCACGAAGGATCAGGGGTACGGCCACAGCGCTGACGAGCGCTGCGGGGATCAGCCGGGCCGGTAAGCCGCCCACCCCGCAGGCGTCGGCGAGGGCCGGGCCGAGCCCGGTGCCGACGCCGAGCGCCACGGCCATGACGAGGCCACCGCCCAGGGCCCGGGCCACGGCCCCGCCCCGGTCGGACGCGGATGCTCGGTGGCGAAGTTCGGACATGGTTCTCCCGGCTCTCGGCTCTCGGCTGGGCACCTCAGGCGCTCTCCAGCCTCACCTGCCGCCACGTCATGACCGTCGTCCTCGCGGAGGAAACGCACGTACATCCTTTGACGGAACACGTTCACCGCAAAAAACGTCAGCCTCAGGAGAGCAGGTCCGCGTCCCCTCGGCGCAGGCCGTCGAGGATGACGTTCATCAGGGGCCGTGCCGTGGATTCCCACTCATCCCGGTCCAGTCGGCCGAGGTAGGCGATGAGCAGCAGGACCCCGTGGGCGTCCACGTCCGTGCGGAGGGAACCGGTCTCCTTCCCGGCGTCCAGCAGCTGGGTGAGGGCGCCTTCGATGGGGTTGTGGCTGTGGGCGACGAGGTCCTGCCACGCCACCGGCTCGAGCGCCGCCAGGACGCCGCGCTTGATCTCGGCGTAGTCGATCACGCGGTCGAGCCAGTGGCGCAGGGCTTCCACGGGCTCGTGTTCCGCCAGCAGGGCGGAGGCGGCGGTCACGAGCTCTTCGACGTCACGCCGGTAGACCTCGGCGAGAAGCGCTTCGCGGTTGGGGAAGTTCCGGTAGAGCGTTCCCTGTCCTACCCCGGCGCGCTTGGCGATCTCGTTGAGGTGGACGTGAGGGGACTCGGCGAGGGCTGCACGGGCGGCCTCCACGATGCGGGTCCGGTTCTCCACCGCATCCGTACGGCGTGCTGGCGCGCTCATGGGCCTCTCCTGATGTTCTTCCTGTGACAAGTGGACACGCGGGCCCCGGCTCACTCGGGTGCGCCCCTCACGAGCTACCACCTCCCGGGTGACCGTACCCGAACCGACCTCCCGCACAAACGCACGTACGATCCATGGCGCCTGATCGCCCGGACTATGCGAGGCAACAGAGCGTCCATCCCTCGCACTTGCGGCAGCGCGCTCACCCCGTGCCATGCCCGCCGGACCGGCGAAGTCCGGCGCGGCACCTGTGCCCCGCTGGGGACGTTCCGTAACGCAAGCCCCCGAACCCACCATGCCGGACACGGACGCTTACGCTGGCCGGGGCTGTTCTACAGCAGCTTGTTCTCGTGATGCGACAGGAGTGCACGATGGCCACCTCCACCGATGTGGAGACCCCTCCGGAGAACCGTTCCGGTGGTCGCCTGCGGTCCTGGATGCTGGAGGGGCTGGCCGATATGGCCAAGCGCCAGCCGGGGCCGCACGCTCAGCCGTCCGAGGAGCACCGGGGTCAGCGCTGGTGGCGGGTGATGTGCCTGACCGGCGTGGACTACTTCTCCACCCTCGGCTACCAGCCCGGTATCGCCGCCCTGGCCGCCGGGCTGCTCTCCCCCATCGCCACGCTCGTCCTGGTGGCCGTGACCCTGGCCGGGGCGCTGCCGGTGTACCGGCGGGTGGCCAAGGAGAGCCCGCACGGCGAGGGGTCGATCGCGATGCTGGAGCGGCTGCTGTCGTTCTGGCAGGGCAAGCTCTTCGTGCTGACGCTGCTGGGCTTCGCCGCGACGGACTTCCTGATCACGATCACCCTCTCCGCGGCCGACGCCTCCACCCACCTGGTGGAGAACCCGCACTTCACCAGCCTCCTGCACGGCCATGAGGTCGCCATCACCATGGGCCTGGTCGCCCTGCTGGGAGCGGTCTTCCTCAAGGGGTTCACCGAGGCCATCGGCGTGGCGGTGGCCCTGGTGGGCGCGTATCTCGCGCTCAACGCGGTCGTGGTGATCGTCGGGCTGTGGCATGTGGCCACCGCCTCCCACGTCGTCACCGACTGGTCACAGGCGCTGACCGCCCAGCACAGCAACCCCCTGATCATGGTCGGTCTGGCGCTGGTGGTCTTCCCCAAGCTCGCCCTCGGCCTGTCCGGGTTCGAGACCGGCGTGGCGGTCATGCCCCACGTCCGGGGCGACCCCGGCGACACCGAGGCGCGGCCCACCGGCCGGATCCGGGACACCCGGAAGCTGCTCACCACCGCCGCGGTGATCATGAGCGGCTTCCTGATCTGCACCAGCTTCATCACCACCCTGCTGATACCGCAGGACGCGTTCAAGGCGGGCGGCCCGGCCAACGGCCGCGCCCTGGCCTACCTCGCCCACCAGTACCTGGGCTCGGCCTTCGGCACCGTCTACGACGCCGCCACCATCGGCATCCTGTGGTTCGCGGGCGCCTCCGCCATGGCCGGGCTGCTCAACCTCATGCCGCGCTATCTGCCCCGGTACGGCATGGCACCGCACTGGGCCCGCGCGGTCCGCCCCATGGTGCTCGTCTTCACCCTGATCGGCTTCCTGGTCACCTGGATCTTCGACGCCGACGTGGACGCCCAGGGCGGCGCCTATGCCACCGGGGTGCTGGTCCTGATGACCTCCGCCGCCGTCGCCGTCACCATCGCCGCCCGCCGCTCCCGGCAGCGGGGCTGGACCATCGCGTTCGGGGCCATCTCCGTGGTCTTCCTCTACACCACCGCGGTCAACGTCGTCGAACGCCCCGACGGTGTGAAGATCGGCGCCTGTTTCATCGCGGGCATCATCGCCGTGTCCCTGCTGTCCCGCTTGGCCCGCGCCTTCGAACTGCGGGTCACCGACATGGAGCTGGACGACCTGGCCGAGCGCTTCGTCCGGGACACCGCCACCCGCCGGATACGGTTCATCGCCAACGAGCCCGACAACCGTGACGCCGCCGAGTACCGCGACAAGGTCCAGCAGATACGGGCCGACAACGACACCCCCGGCGAGGAGGACTTCATCTTCGTCGAGGTCACCGTCCGCGACCCCTCCGACTTCGAAACAGCGGTACGGGTACGGGGCGAGGTCCTGCACGGCCGCTACCGCGTCCTGACCCTCGACGGCTCCAGCATCCCCAACTCACTGGCCGCCCTGCTGCTGCACGTGCGGGACGAGACCGGATGCCGACCACACATCTACTTCGAGTGGACCGAGGGCAGCCCCTTCGCCCAGTTCCTGCGGTTCTTCCTGTTCGGCCAGGGAGAGGTCGCCCCCGTCACCCGCGAAGTCCTCCGCGAAGCCGAACCCGACCGCGCCCGCCGCCCTCACGTCCACGTGGGTTGAGCGCGGCCCGCCGCCGACACGGCGTCACTTCACGTCCCATTGCGTCCGCAGCCCGGAGACGAAGGTGGTGAAGTCGGCGACCATGTCCGTGCCGCCGGTGTCGAGCAACCACTGCTGCTGCAAGCCGTCGAGGGTGGCGATCGTGAGGCGCACGAGGACGGCGACGGGCGCGTCGGGGTGGATCTCGCCGCGCTGCTGACCGTCGCGGATGGCGTCGGTGAGCCAGTTGCGGGTGCTGGTGTAGTGGTCGAGCAGCCACGCGTGGGCGGGATGACCGGACTCGGTGGCCTCGGCGGAGAGCCGCACGAACAGCCCGACGAGTTCGGGCCGGGTGGAGTTGCGCGCCACGAGCGAGGTGAGGGCGTCGAAGGCCGCCCAGCCGAGCGGTGGGCGGTCATCGGTACCGGCGAGGAACCGCCCGTCCTCGGCTTCGCGGTGTTCGAGCACCGCGGCGAGCAGCGCCGCCTTGTTGGGGAAGTGATGCAGCAGACCGGACTGGGACAGGTCGGCCTTCTCGGCCACCAGAGCGATGCTGGTACCCCGGTAACCGGCGGTGGAGAAGAGTTCGATGGCGGCCCGGACCGCCTTCGCACGGGATTCGGCGCCTGCGGCCTCCACCCGGGACCTCGCACGGGGGGTGCGGTAGCGGGGTGGGAAGGACATGGGGCGTACTCCTTACGGGTCAGGCGGTCAGGCGGTCCGGGCTCGGGTCGGCGCGCCGGGGTCCGGCGGTCAATGCGCCGGGGTCGGCGCGCCGGGCGCAAGGTCAGTGCGTCGGGTGCAGGGTCAGCGTAATGCGCGTGTCGCCGAGCCCTCGCGCGACCAGCACCTGGCCGCCCGGCAGCGGCCGCCACACCCGTGCGCCTGTGTCCCAACGGCGCTGGGCACGAGGGTCGCAGGGGACCTCGATGGTCGCCGTCTCGCCCGGGCGTACGCGCACACCCGCCCAGCCGATGAGCCGGACCGGCTCTGCGGGGTCGGCCGGTCGAAGGTAGAGCTGGACGACTTCGCGTGAGGGGTGGGCTCCGATGTTGGTGACCTGGACGCGCACCCTGCGCACCATGCCGTCGTCGACGGTCGCGTCGGCGCGCTCGTAGCGCCAGGCGCCGTAGCCCAGCCCGTGGCCGAACCAGAACAGCGGTTGCGGACACCGGGGTGTGGCCCATCCGCGGTAGCCGAACGCGGCGCCCTCGGTGTAGGCGAGCGCGCCGTCGGTCGGGGTGGTGTCCCAGGCGGGACCGTCGCCGTCATGGGCGGGGAAGGTCGTGACCAGCCGCCCGGCCGGTTCGATCTCGCCGAGCAGCGCGGCGGCGACCGCGTCGCCGGCTTCCTGGCCGGGCAGTCCGGCCCACAGCACCGCGTCGACCCGGTCGAGCCAGGGCATGAGCACGGGCGTGGCCGCGTTGATCACGACGATGGTGCGCTGCGCCGCCGCTGCGACCGCGGCCACCAGGGCGTCCTGCTCCCCCGGCAGCGCGAGGGTCGTCTTGTCGAGCCCTTCGGTTTCCTGTTCGTCGGTCAGGCCGACCGCCACGACCGCCACATCGGCGCGGGCGGCGGCACGGGCCGCCGCGCCGATCGCCGTGGCCGGTGAGGGTGAGGCGGGGCGCGCGATCAGGCCGCAGCGGCTGTGTTCCACCAGCCGGGGGCGGGTGGCCGTGAGGATCGCGCCGGGTTCGAGGTCGAGTTGCGTGGTCCACGCCGGTGGATTGAGCACGCCCGCGGAGAACGCCGCGGCGCCGTCCTGGTCGATGGCGTACCGCTGCGCCCCGGCCCGGACGGTCCATTCGCCCAGCCCGGTCACGCCGATCTGCATACGGGCCGGGGCGTCCAGCGCGATCCGGGCCGTCAGTTCGATGGTGTCGGCGCTGTCGAGCCAGCCGCCGCGTCCCGTGACGAGTTCGGTCACTTCGGTGTGACGGGACTCCAGCACCGCGCCGGTGGCGTCCCGAGCGGTGACCCGCATGCCGGGCAGCCCGGTTTCCGGGTCGCGCAGCAGGTCCGGCACCGGCACCGGGCGGTGCCGGACCTCCACCCCGTCGACCACGGCCACCCGGTCCCGGCCGAGCGCGGCGACCAGTCCATCGGCGACGGACACCACATGGGGCGGACGCAGCTTCGCCGAGCCACCGCCCTGAACGATGGTTTCGACGGCATGCCGTCCGATCACCGCCACGGTCCCGGTGTCGGCCGCGAGGGGCAGCACACCGTCCCGGTTGACGAGCACGGTCATGCCACCCGCGGCGAGCCGCCGCACCTGGGCACGGCGGGCGGGGCTGTCCGGCGCGGGCAGGCCGTGGCTGCGGTCGGTCTCGGCATCGGCATCGGCGTCGGCGTCGGGCGAGGCATCGGCAGAGGAGGCGGGGAACCGGCCGACCCTGGCGGCCAGTCGAAGCAGTCGCCTCAGGTGCTCGTCGACGGTGCTCTCCTCGACCTCACCGGCGCGCACGGCCGTCACCAGGCGGTGTCCCCACGGCCCGTCGGGTCCGGGCATCACCAGATCCAGCCCCCCGGCGGCGCTGGCCACGGTGGAGCGGGTGGCGTACCAGTCGGACATCACCACGCCGTCGAAGCCCCACTCGCCCTTGAGCACCCCGTCGATGAGTTCGGTGTGCTCGGTTGCGGGCGTCCCGTTGACCCCGTTGTACGCGGCCATGACCGACCATGCGTGGGCATCGGCCACGACCATCTCGAAGGGCAGCAAATACACTTCGCGCAACGTCCGCTCGTCGATGACCGAGTCGACGGTGGTGCGTTCGGTCTCGGACTCGTTGGCGAGGAAGTGCTTCGGGGTCGCGGCGACCCCGTGCCGCTGGAGCCCGCTGACGAAACCGCCCGCCAGCGCCCCGGTCAGCAGCGGGTCCTCGCTGTACGTCTCGAACAGCCGCCCGCCCAGCGGAGTGCGATGCAGGTTGATCGTCGGGCCGAGCACCACGTGCGCGTCGTGCGCGGCGGCCTCCTCCGCCAGGAGCGCCCCGACCTCCTCCGCCACCCGCACATCCCAGTGTTGGGCCAGCAGGGTGGCGTTGGGCAGCAGACAGGACCTGCGGCCACCCGTGAACTCCGGGCCCCGCACTCCCGTGGGGCCGTCCGACAACCGCACCTCGGCCAGCCCGATCGCGGGCTCGGCGTGCAGCGCGAACATCGCCGCCCCGGTCAGCAGGCGCACCTTCCGCTCGAGATCGAGCGACTCGATCGCCTTCTCGATGCGGCCCGCCAGGTCGTCGGGTGCGTCAGCGGTCATGATGTCCATTTCTCTGCGACGGAGTTCGGGGGTCAACGGACCTTCTTCACCGGGAGGATGGCCAGTGCTCCCACCAGGCAGATGGCGGCCGCGGTGGTCAGCAGCACCGTGTAGTTGTGGCTGCCCCCGACGCCGATCAACACCGCTCCCAGACCTGGCGCGATCGACTGCGGGCCGACGTTGGCGATGTTGAACACGCCGAGGTCCTTCGCCGCGTCGTCGGGGTCGGGCAGCACGTCGATCACCAGCGCCAGATCCACCCCCATGTAGATGCCGTAGCCCAGCCCGCACACCACCTCGGCGAGGTAGAACATCTCGAGGGAACCGGCGCCGATCAGCATGACCAGGCCGAGCCCGAAGACCAGCGTCGCGGAGAACACGAACGCCTTCCGGCGCCGCAGCCGGTCGGAGAGCCATCCGGTGGTCTGCGCGGCGATGACCAGGGCGATCGTGTAGACCAGCACGCCGGTGGCCATCACCCCGGTCGCCCGGGCCACCGACAGCGCGAACTCGTGCTGGAGGTAGAGCAGCCGGAACGTGGTGAACAGATACGAGGCCAGGACGAGCAGGAACCGCGACACCCAGACCAGGGCGAAGTCGGGGTACCGGCGGGGGTTCACCCAGAACGTCTTCAGCACGGTGCGCACCCCACCCTCGCGCGGCGGCCGGTGCGGCAGCGGGCGATCCGGCAGGACGACGGCGAACAGCACCATCAGTCCCAGCCCCACCAGGCCGGGAACGAGGAACAGCACCAGCACGTGCCCGCTGAAGAACTTGCCCGCGTAGGCGGCGCCCAGGATCGCGAGGTTCTGCATCACCCCGAGCAGCCCGGCCACCTTGCCCCGCTGGAACATCGGCACCTGATCCGCGACGGTCGCCACATGGGCGGCCAGCGCCGCGTTCGCCGACACCTGTCCGACGAACCACGCCACCACGACCACGGCCAGACTCTGCGCCGTCGCGATGATCAACAGGCATATGGCCAGGCCCAGCACGCCCGCCACCAGCCACGGCCGACGGCGCCCGAAGCGGCCGGTCGTACGGTCGCTGATCCGCCCGAACACCGGGTTCGCCACGAACGCCGCCACCGCGCCCACCGTGGACGCCAACCCCAGCGCCCCGACCTCGTGCCCCGGCGCCACGGCCTGCACCTTGACCGCCAGCCCGACGAACACGGGGGCCGCCAGCGCCAGGAACAACCCCAGCTGTGCCAGGGCCATCGTGGTCACCAGCCATCTGCCGACCGGCCGCGTCGGCGCGCCCGTCACCGATGACACATCCGCCCCGGGCTCCGATCCCACCACCGTCATCTCAGCCTCCTCGCCGCGACGCGAAGGCGCTCAGGACCTCCGTCGACGTTCTGGCCGGTATCAGACCACGGCGACCGACCGAGTGCACGGTCTGTATATCAGACCGTTATAAACACCCAGAGCGCGAGCCCGAGACAGCTGAACGCGGCGCCCAGTGCGCAGACCGCACCCCAGCCGGCCACCGCGTAGAGGGAGGTCGCGGCGAGGGCGCCGGTGGCGCTGCCGATCGAGTAGAAGACCATGTATCCGCCGATCAGCCGACTGCCCGCCTCCGGGTGCAGTGCGTAGATCAGCGTCTGATTGGTGACGTGGACCGCCTGCACGGCGAGGTCGAGAAGGATCACCCCGACGGCCAGGGCCCAGAGCGAGCTACGGGTGAAGGCCAAGGGCAGCCACGAGGCGGCGAGCAGGGCCAGGGCGATGCCGGTGGTCCGCCGGGAGAGTCCGCGGTCGTTCAGGCGGCCCGCCACGGTCGCGGCCAGGGCACCGGCGACACCGATCAGCCCCAGCGCCCCGATCGCGCTGTGCGGCAGGAGGTACGGGGCCTCGCTGAGCGGCAGCGCGACGCTGCTCCACAGGGTGCTGAAGGCGGCGAAGATCAGCAGACCGAACAGGGCCCGGAGCCGCAGCAGTCGTTCCCGTGCGAACAGGGTGACCGTGGAGCGCAGGAGCTGTCCGTAGCGCAGGGTTGCCGGCGGAGCGCCACCGTGGCGCGGCAGCACTCGGTACAGGACCAGGGCGAGCGCGGCGGAGAGCGAGGCCGACGCGAGGTAGACGGAGCGCCAGCCCGCGAGATCGGCCATGAGGCCGGACGCGGTACGGGCGAGCAGGATGCCGATGACCACGCCGCTGGTGACCAGACCGACGACCCGTCCGCGCTCGGCGGGAGGGGCCAGCGACGCCGCGAAGGCCACCAGCGTCTGCGTGACGACCGCGAGAAGCCCCGTCGCGGCCATGCCCGCGAGCAGGATCGCCGCCGCGTGGGCGGTGGCCACCACGGCCAGCGCCACCACCAGCAGCAGCAATTGGCCCACGATGAGCCGTCTGCGGTCGGCCACGTCACCCAGCGGCACCAGGAAGAAGAGCCCCAGCCCGTATCCGACATGCGTGAGGGTGACCACGCTGCCGACCAATGCCGGGCTCATGGCGAGGTCGTGACCCATCGTCACCAGGAGCGGCTGGGAGAAGTAGACGTTGGCCACCGCCGCTCCGCAGGCGACGGCGAACAGGATGACGACGCCACGGGACAGGACGAACGCGGAACCCTCCCCGCCTCGGGCCTCGGCCCGTCGTGTCACGGCATCACCGTTGCCGGGCATCAGCACTCCCCCACATTCTGGTTTCATCTTGCTACCAGTGGCGGACAATATCCCGCTTGGTAGCATGTTGCAACCATCGTGAGAGTGAGGGACGCGCCATGGTGACCAGGACACGCTTCGACGACAGCGAATGCCCCGTCGCCCGGTCGGTGGACGCGATCGGCGACTGGTGGTCCCTGCTGATCGTGCGGGACGCCTTCGACGGAAGCCGACGCTTCGGGGAGTTCCAGCGCAGCCTCGGCGTGGCGAAGAACATCCTCGCCGCGCGACTGCGCACCCTGGTCGCCGGTGGCGTCCTCGAATCCGTCCCCGCCTCGGACGGCAGCGCCTACCGCGAGTACGCACTGACCCCGAAGGGCGAGGCGCTCTTCCCCGTCATCGTGGCACTGCGGCAGTGGGGCGAACAGAACTTCTTCGACCCCGGCGAACCGCACTCGGAGCTGGTCGACCGCCGAGAGGGACACCCCCTCCGCGCCCTGGAAGTGCTGTCCGCGGACGGGCGACGGCTGAGCCCCGGCGACACCACCGTGCACAAGGTTTCCGCCGAGTGATCCAGCCGGAGCCCGTGCGAGCGATCCGTCAGGTGCGTGCCGCCTCGGAGCCGGACAACTCGGTGTAGCCGCCGGGCAGTACGCGCGCCCGGCTCGGCGTCGAGGCGCTGCGCGCCGAGGCGACCGAGGGCGCGTCCCACTTCGCGGGAGGTGCGGGGCGGCACAGCTCCTTCACCTGAGCGCTCGGCAAGAATCTTCCGGAGCATGGCTTCCATGGAAAAACTTCTCCCTGGGCAGCGGCCATTGCGGGGCAACAACGCAAACATCTTTGGTCCTTTTCGGCCTAGCCTTCCCTCCCAGAGCAAGAATGCGAGGGATCGATCGATGGACATGACGACGCTGGCGGCCTTCCTGGCAGTGGATCTGCTGCTGGTGTTCACCCCGGGCGCCGACTGGGCGTACGCGATCTCGGCCGGGCTGCGGGACCGGTCGGTGGTCCCGGCGGTCGCCGGGCTGATAGCGGGATACGTCGGGTACACGCTGCTCGCCGTCGCGGGTCTGGTGGTGATCGTGGCGAGTTCGGCGACCGTGCTCACCGTGCTGACGGTCGCCGGGGCGGGCTATCTGGTGTGGCTGGGCTGCGGCGTACTGCGGCAGCCCACGACGCTGACGGCGTCCGATGAGGCCATGGGGTCCTCCCGCTTGCAGATCATGCTCAAGGGGGTCGGGATCAGCGGCCTGAACCCCAAGGCGCTGCTGCTGTACTTCTCGCTGTTTCCGCAGTTCATCAACCCCGCGGGCGGTTGGCCGGTGGCCGCGCAGACCGGTCTGCTGGGCACGCTCCACATGACGGCCTGCGCCCTGGTCTACCTCGGCGTCGGCGTTCTCGCCCGCACGGTTCTGAAGACCCGGCCCTCGGCGGCCCGGGCCGTCACCCGGGTCTCCGGTGCCATGATGATCGCCATCGGTGTGTTCCTGCTGGCGGAACGCCTGGTCGGCTGACGAGCCCCCGTCAGCCGACGGCCGCCACGGGGTCGCGGTCCGTTCCGGCCGTTGCCTTCGGGCCGTCGTCCCCGGGCTTCTCACCGGAAGCGGGCCCGGCCTCGGGACCGGAGGGGTACGGGATCTCGCCGCGGAGGACGGCCTTGGCGCGGTCCTCGTCGAGCTGTCCCTCCCATTTGGCCACCGCAAGGGTGGCGACGCCGTTGCCGACCAGGCTGGTCAGGGCGCGGGCCTCGGACATGAAGCGGTCGATGCCGAAGATGAGCGCCAGGGCGGCGACGGGTACGTGCGGCACGGCGCTGAGGGTGGCGGCCAGGGCGATGAAGCCGGAGCCGGTGACTCCGGCGGCGCCCTTGGAGGTGAGCAACATGACGGCGAGCATGGACAGCTGCTGGGTGAGGCTGAGGTCGATGCCGAGGGCCTGGGCGAGGAAGACCGAGCCCATGGTCAGGTAGATCGCGGTGCCGTCGAGGTTGAAGGAGTACCCGGCGGGCAGCGTGATGCCGACCACCGGCTTGGACGCGCCCACGTGTTGGAGCTTGCCCATCATGCGCGGCAGCACCGGCTCGGTGGACGAGGTGCCCAGGACGATCAGCAGCTCTTCCTTGATGTAGCGGAGGAAGGGCAGCAGGCGCAGGCCGTTGACGCGCATGACCGTGCCCAGGACGACCAGGACGAAGAACAGCGCGGTGAGCCAGAAGGAGCCGACCAGCAGGAAGAGGTGGCGCAGGGTGTCCAGGCCGTAGTTGCCGATGGTGAAGGCCATGGAGCCGAAGGCACCGGCCGGGGCGAGCCGCATGATCCAGCGGATGAGCGTGAACAAGACCTTGGACAGCTTCTCGATGCCCTGGGCGATCCCCAATCCCGCCTCGCCACTGGCGTGCAGGCCGAAGCCGAACAGCACCGAGATCACCAGCACCGGCAGGATCTCGTGGCCGGTCAGCGCGCTGAGCAGGGTGTCCGGAATCATGGCGAGGACGAAGGCGGCGAAGCTCTCGTGGCTCGCGGTCGCCTCCGGCGGAAGGCCCTCGGTGGAGAGGGTGGAGGTGTCGACGTGCAGTCCGCTGCCGGGCTGGACGATGTTGACGACGACCAGGCCGATCACCATGGCGACGGTGGTCAGCACCTCGAAGTAGAGCAGCGCCTTGAGGCTGACCCGGCCGACGGCGCGCGCGTTGCCCATGGAGGCGATGCCGTGGACGACGGTACAGAAGATGATCGGCGCGATCATCATGCGCACCAGCGCGATGAAGCCGTCGCCGAGGGGTTTCAGATCGGCTCCGAAGGACGGCCACAGCCAGCCGACGGCAGCCCCGGCGACGACGCCGATCAGGCATTGGACGTAGAGCAGGGACAGCAGCCGGCGAATGCGGCGCGGTGGAGCGGTGGCGGTACCCGGGGCGGCATCGTTGCGGCTCATGCGGGGCGTCCTTCCAGGACGGGAACGAGAAGTTCGGCTCGGGCGATGCGGCGGGCGGCGCGGTGCAGCAGCACCGTGGGGGACGCGCCGTCCGGCGCGGGGACGGCTCGGGTGGTGATGACACCTGCCGGGGTGCCCAGGCGCAGGGTGCCGTCGGCGGTCTGCCGGGCGACGCGGTGGGCGAGGGTGCCGGGGATGGCGGCTGCGGTGGCCAGCGCGACGGCCGAGGTGAGACCGATCGCCGGGTGGGGCGCGTGCATGGAGACCATGCGCACGGCCAGGTCGTACTCGTCCTGACTGATCAGGGTGCCATGAGTAGTGCGGTATGGGGCAGAGCGGGCGACGACGCCGACCTTCGGCACGGCATGGCTGACCGGATCGCTCTGGTCGGCCAGGCCCATGGTCAGGGCGGCCTGACGGCGCAGCGCGGTGAGCGCGGGTACCGCCGCGGCGAACGCGGTGAGGGACTCGGTGCCGTCGAGGCCGAACGCCTTGGCCTCGAACAGCGCGGCCGGGGCTCCGGCGTCGACCAGGGACCCCTCGACCGGGCCCGTCGGCCCGGTCAGGGTGTCCAGGGCGCGGCCGGTCGGCAGGGCGCGGCCCGTGCTCGTACCGGCGGGGTCCTCGAAGCCGAGCAGGACCGGCACACCGAGCGCGGCGGTGCCCGGCACCGCGGCCGCGCCCTCGTCGGGGGCCGTGCTGCCCGGGGTGGGGATGGTGCCGGTGAGGCGGGCGCCGGTGTTGACGTTGAGCATCCGCACCGTGGTGGAGTCGGATGTGATCCGCACCAGGCCGTTGTGGACGGCGTACAGGGCGACGGCGGTGGCGCAGTTGCCGCAGTTGCTGGTCCACTCCACGCGCTCGTCACCGATGCCGACCTGTGCGAAGGCGTACTCGACGTCGACGCCCGGCTCGGCCGACGTCCGGACGATCGCGGCCTTGGAGGTGGTGGAGGAGGCACCGCCGACGCCGTCGATCTGGCGGGGGTCGGCGGCGTTGTAGGCGGCGAGCAACAGGGTGTCGGCGTCCACGCCGGTCGCCACCACCTCGTGGTGGTCGAAGATCCAGCACTTGCTGGTTCCTCCGCGGATCATCTCGCCCTGGAGACGCAGCACAACAGACTCCTCGTGGAAACCCCGACGGCACTTCCGTGCGGGGTGTGATCCACGGTGGGCGCAGAGAGCGTGAAGTACAATCTCGGAAATCTGCACGGGTATTAAGTTGAGGTTAAGACTGGAGGTGGCCGGGGTGCTGGACGTGCGGCGCATCCTGCTCTTCACCGAGGTCGCCCGCCGGGGCTCGGTCACCGCCACCGCGCGGGCGCTCAACTACACGCCGTCAGCGGTGTCCCAGCAGGTCAGCCGACTGGAGGCGGAGGCCGGGCAACCGCTGCTCGAGCGCCACGCGCGGGGCGTCACGCTCACCGACGCGGGACGCGCTCTCGCACTACGCGGGGAGCGGATCGAGCGCGAACTGACGGCCGCGGAGAACGAACTCGCCGACTTCGCCGGACTGCGTACGGGCACCCTCCGCATCGGTACCTTCCCCACCGTCGGCGCCTCCCTCCTCCCCCGAGCCGTGATCGCCTTCCGGGAAGCACACTCCGACGTACGGCTGACCGTGCGCAGCGCCCGCATCGCGGGCCTGTGGGCGATGCTGGAGAACCGGGAAGTCGAGATGTCCCTGATGTGGGACTACGACTGGAACCGCATCGACCGCGAGGACATCGTCGTCACCTCACTCGCCGACGACCCCCCGGCCCTCCTCGTCAGCAAGGACCACCCCCTCGCCGACCGCCCCATGGCCGCCCTCGCCGACTTCGCGAACGACCCCTGGATCACCCGCGCCGACCACCATCCGGTGGCCGAGGCCCTCGCCCGCAGTTGCCACACGGCCGGTTTCGAGCCGCAGATCGCCTACGAGGCCCACGACTACCAGGAGGCCCAGGCGATGGTCGCCGCCGGTATCGGCGTCGCCCTCGCCCCCACCCTGGCCCTGGAAGGCATCCGCGGCGGCGTCAGCGTCCTGCCGCTGCAACCCCCCGCCCCGGTGCGCCGCATCCTCCTCGTCCGCATGGCCGACCACGCCCTCACCCCCGCCGCCCAGGCCTTCGCGGGCTTCCTGCGCGACAGCGCCACGGCCAGCCCGCGCGCAACGCCGCCCTGACGGGGAGGGCATCGCGCACGACGCGGTCGGCCGCCTACGCCCTCTCCCCCACCGCGCCCCACGCCCCGACGGACGCCTTCACGTAGTCGGTGAAGTCACGCGGCCGGCGGCCGAGTGCGCGCCGCACTCCGTCGGACAGGTGGCTGTCCATTCCGCGCCGGATGGGGCTCACCGCCTCCGCGTAGTCCTCCGCCTCGGCGGCGGGCCATCCCTGTCCGGTGAGTTCGGCGACGAACTCACCGGGGGACAGCGGGACGTAGCGGATATCGCGTCCGGTGGCGTTGGAGATTTCCGCGACCGCGTCGGCGATGGTCAGGGCCCGGGGCCCGGAGAGTTCGTAGGTCTGCCCGTCGTGGCCGTCCTCGGTGAGGGCCGCGACCGCGACCGCGGCGATGTCCTCGGCATCGACGAAGGAGGCTGCGCCCTCCCCGGCCGGCAGTCTCAGCTCACCGGCGAGGATCGCGTCCAGGAAGCTGCCCTCGCTGAAGTTCTGGGCGAACCAGGTGGGCCGCAGGATCGTCCACGCGATACCGCTGTCGCGCACCGCGGCCTCGCCGTCCACATGGGTGGCGCCCGCGATGTTGGCCTCGCCGGAGTACCCCGGCACATCCACGCCGCGGCCCGACAACAGCACGACGCGCTCGACACCGAGCTCGACGGCGCGCTCGGTGAAGGGACGGGTGAGGAGTTCCCCGTCGATCGGCACGAGGTACACCGCCTTCACGCCGTCCAGCGCCGCGTCCCAGGTGGCGCGGTCGAGCCAGTCGAATGACGGCTCGCCGGAGCGCGATGCCACCCGGACCGGCTCCCCCTGCGCCCGCAGGCGGGGCACGACCCGGCCGCCGGTCGTGCCCGTGCCGCCCGTTACCAGAATCGGATGCTTGGTCATGAGACCAGCCAAGCCACTTCTCGTGAGACGGTCCATGGCTCAGAGACTCACTTCGATGTCTGCGCGTCTACAGTAGGGGCGTGGATGTGCTCTCCGAACTGCTGGACGGGGTGAGGGCACGCGGCGCCCTGTTCCGACGGACCGTCATGAGCGGGCCGTGGTCCCTGCGGTTCGCCAGCGGCTCACCTCTGACGCTGGCCACGATGCTGCGCGGCCGGGCCTGGATCGTCCCCGCGGACGGCGAAGCGGTGCCGGTCGGCACCGGAGACATCGCGATCCTCCGCGGCCGGACGCCGTATACGGTCGCGGGCGACCCAACCACCCCACCACAGGCCGTGATCACCAGCACTGACTACTGTCGTCGCGACGCGGACGAGACCGGCGAGGGCCCCGACGGCTCGGCCCTCCTGCTCAGCGGCGCCTACGCCGGCCGGGGCGAGATCAGCGGGCGGCTGCTGCACGCGCTGCCCGACGTACTGGTCCTTCCCGACGCCGACTGCCACCGCCCCCTGCGGGATCTGGTCATCGAGGAGATCGCCCGGGACGCACCCGGACAGCAGGCGATGCGCGACCGGCTGCTGGACCTGATGCTCCTCTCCACGTTGCGGACCTGGTTCGACCAGTCCGCGGCGCATGCGCCGCCGTGGTACCGCGCGATGGACGACCCGGCGGTGAGCCACGCCCTGCACCTGCTCCACGACGATCCGGCCCACCCGTGGACCGTGGCGAACCTGGCGGCCGCGTCGGGAGTGTCCCGCGCCGCGCTCGCCCGCCGCTTCACCGCACAGGTCGGCGAACCACCGATGACCTACCTCGCCTCGTGGCGCGTCGACGTGGCGGCCGACCTGCTGCGCGAGACCGACGCCACGGTCGGCTCGATCGCCCGGAAGGTCGGCTACGCCAACGCCTTCGCGCTGAGCGTCGCCTTCAAACGGCTCCGCGGCATCACTCCGACCGAGCACCGCGCCCCGGCACCGGCTCCGAGGCCCGGGCGATGAGGCGCTGCGCCTGCGGTGGCGTTTCCCCCGGTCGGCCTCGGCGCAGCAGGAATACCGACAGGAGACCGATCACCGCCGCGAACAGGGTGGAGCCGATCGTGATGCCTGCGAAGCCCTGACGGGAGGCGTGGTCGGCGTTGCCCACGAAACTGGCGAACAGGGAGCCGAACAGCGACACCGCGATGGCCTCGCGTCCCAGCCGGACGGTATTGATCCATCCGGCCGCCATGCCCGCCTCCTCCGCGGGCACCTGCGCCAATGCCTCACCGTCGATCAGACCGGCCTGGAGCCCGAATCCGGCGCCGACGATCACCATCGGCAACGTCATCCGGCGATCAGCGGGGAGATCAGCACGGGCATGGTCAGGAACATCAAGAACGCGCCGCTCGCACCGGGTGAGGAGCCGTAGGCGCCCTGGAAGAAAACCGGCAGGTAGGCCACCGCGTTGGTGAAGGTGAAGGATGACACCGCGACCACCAACGTCATGCCGGAGAAGCGCTTGTTCCGCAGCGTGCGCAGGCTCAGCAGGGGGCTCGGCGCGGTGGATTCCCGCCACGCGAACAGCCCGTAGGCGACGAGCCCGGCAGCCGTGCACAGCAGGAAGGGCAGCGACAGCCACCCCGTCGCCGAACCGAGCGCCAGACCACCGAGCGTCAGAGTGGTCGCCACGCAGAAGAGCACGGCTCCGGCCACATCGATCCGGGCCGCATGCCGCTTCTCGTGGGCGGCCGCCCGGCGGATCAGCGGCATGCCGAGGCACGCGATGACCAGGCAGCCCAGTTGGAATCCGTAGACGAACCGCCAGCCGACGACCTGGGTGAACAGACCGCACAGGGACGGGCCGAAGGCCAGGGGACAGACCGGCGACCGATCCCAGGAGGGCGAAGGCACGGGTGCGGCGCTCACCCTCGAAATTCGATGACACCACCGCCGTGCCCACCGAGAAGACGGCACCCGCGCCGGCCCCCGCGACCAGCCGGGCCACGTCCAGCACCAGGTAGTTCGGGGCGACCAGGCTCATGGCGGAGCCGACACCGAAGATCACCATCCCGGTCATCAGTGCGCGCCATCGCCCGATGATGTCCGCGATGGAGCCCCAGATGAGAGTCGAGCAGGCGAAGGTGAGCGTGTATCCGTTGAGAGCCCACTGCTCGCCTGTTGACGAGGACCCCAGGTCATCCGCGATGTCGCCCAGGGACACGGCTGTTCCGGATATCGACAGGGGGGCCGAAATCTGTGAGAGAAGCCCTCCACACCAGGAGCGTCGAGTCCGGGCTCAGGCAGCGGCCGAGAACGCGAACCGCACGGCGGTCAGCTCTTCCGACAGCTCCCACAGGCGGCGGCAGGTCTCGGCGTCGGAGGCCCTCTCGGCCAGCGCCACCCGCTTCGGTGCGCCGCGCAGCTCGGCCATGCCGTCAGGGCCGATGAACTGCCCGCCCTCCACGTTCGGGGCGGTCGCCGCGTAGAGCTGGGAGAGCGCACCCTGGTCCGGGGTCTGGGCGAGCGGCAGGAGGAGGCGACCGAAGAGGAACTTCACCATGCCGACCGGCGAACTCGTCTGGAGGTTGGTCGAGGTGTAGCCGGGGTGGGCGAGCACGCTGCGCACCGGGCTACCGGCCGCGGTGAGCCGCTTGTGGAGCTCCCAGCCGAAGACGGCGTTGGCCAGCTTCGACTGGTTGTAGTACCCCATGGGCGAGTACGTGCGCTCACCGGAGAGGTCGTCGAAGAAGATGGTGCCCTGCCGGTGGTTGGGCGAACTCACCGTGACCACGCGGGAGTTGTCCCCCGACTCCAGCAGGTCGAGCAGCAGACCGGTGAGCGCGAAGTGGCCGAGGTGGTTGGCCGCGAACTGCACTTCGTAACCCTGCGGGCTGAGCGTCCGGGGCGGCGCCATCAGACCGGCGTTGTTGATGAGCACGTCCAGGTGCGCGCGGTCGGCGTGCAGCCGCTCGGAGAAGGCGCGGACCGAGTCCAGGTCGGCCAGGTCGAGTTGGCGCACCTCGAGCTGGGCGGCCGGATGCTCCGCGGTGATCTCCGCGACCGCCCGGCGCCCCTTGACCTCGTCCCGTACGGCGAGGATCACCTGCGCGCCCTTGCGGGCGAGTGCCCGGGTGGTCGCCAGGCCGAGGCCGCTGTTGGCTCCGGTGACGAGGACCACGCGCTTGCTCTGGTCGGGGATCTGCTCGGCGGTCCAGCGCTGCTGATTGCCCATACGGCACAAGCTGCCCCATGTGGCATTCGGTGTCAAGACCGATCCTTGATGCCACCGATGGCATCGGCCTATACGATGGAGGGGTGACTACTCGCCCTGAAGTGAGCCTGGCCCAACGCAAGCGTCAGCTCGTCTCGGACGAGCTGACCGAGGCCGCGCTGAAGCTGCTGGCCCGGAAGGGGTTCGACGCGGTCACGGTCGACGAGATCGTGATCGCCGCCGGCGTGTCCAAGCGGACCTTCTTCCGGTACTTCGCGTCCAAGGAGGACGTGGTCATCCAGTTCCTGGCCGACATGGGCACCGGCATGCGCACGGAGCTGGCGAGCCGCCCCGCTCAGGAGTCACCGTCGGTGGCGCTGCGCCACACCGTCTGGGTCTCCATCGACGCCTGCGCGGGCCATGCCGACCAGGCGCTCCTCGTGGTGCAGCTGATCCTGCGCACACCCGCCCTCCGCGCCCGCTTCCTGGAGCGTCAGGCACAGTGGCGCGACGGACTCGCGACCGAGGTTGCCGACCGGCTGGACCTGGACCCCGCGACGGACCTGTACCCGCAACTGGCCGCCGGAATTGCCTTGACCGCGTTCGACGCCGTGCTGCAACGGTGGAGCGACAGCGACGGCGCCGAGGACCCCGCCGCACTGACCGACCGGGCCTTCGCCGTCATCGCCCCGGCGCTGGACGCCGTCGCGTAGCAGAGGCGGGGACTTCCGGCGACGCACCCGTGACGCCGCGAAGGCACGGCTGCGACGGGGCGGGTGCGAACCTGCGGCCACCATGCCTGTGCACATAAAGGTCCGCACTCCGCGCCCGACGACACCGGCGGTGTCCCCGGTGCGCGATCCACGCATGCGGAGCGGGGCGGAGGGATCGGACCTGCGAGGGCCGACCGCGCGTGCGTCGGGTTCGACCGTGGGCCCCGGCCCGTCGGCCGGGAACGCGGCGGTGGCGGCGGCGATGGGCGGGGCGCCACCGGGTGCCGGGCCGGGCCAGTCCTGGTGGGCCGGGCAGATGACGCCGGGCGGGCAGGACCTGATCGGCAACCAGGCCGTCGCGGCTCAGGCAGGTGCGCTGCCCGCCACTCGGCAATCCCCCTCGGAACGGCAACGGCTCCCGGAACAGCAGCAGTCGGCGCGGAAACCGGACGCGAAGAAACCGGAGCCGAAGCCCGTCCAGAAGACGAAGGCCCCGCCCGCACCCCGCCCGGACCAGAAAGACACGAAGGACACGAAGGACGCGAAGGACGCCGAGGGCCGCCCCGACAAGGGTGCGAAGAAACAGGAAGCGGCGGGCCCGCGGTCGCCGGGTGCGGACCCGAAGTTCCAGGCGTTGAAGAAGGACGTCGCGGTCAAGAAGCAGCGGGTGGCGTCGAGCCACCCGCCTCCGGCCGCGGAGGCCGGTGCCGCGCAGGGAGCCGCGGTGCCCCCGGCCGACGACCAGGAGGCCCGCGGCAAGGCGGCGCACGCGGAGGACATGGACGCCGCTCAGCCGAAGGAGTTCGACAAGCAGTCGTTCATCGCCGCGGTGGAGAAGGCCATCAAGGACCGGGCCCCGAAGAACCTGGACGAGGCCGACAAGTTCGGGGAGTCGGGCAAGGCGGAGGAGGTCAAGACCGAGGTCCAGGGCAAGGTCGGTGAGGGCAAGGACGCCGCGGGCCAGGAGATCGCCGACACCACCGCCGCCACGCCGGAGCCCGCTCCGGACGCCAAGGAGGTCGTGCCGCTGGCGGCGGACTCGGTGCCGGGCAAACCGGGGGTCCCGAACCCGAACCAGGCCACCCCGGACGCGTTGCCGAAGTCGGCGACGGACATGTCGGCCGGGCCGGACCAGGTCAACCAGCAGATGGCGTCGGCGCAGGTCACCGAGCAGCAGCTGTCGATGAAGAACTCGCGCGAGCCCGCGTTCGACAAGGCGGTGCGGGACAAGAAGACGATGGAGGCCCACTCGGCGGCAGCCCCGAAGGAGCTGCGTGCCGGCGAGGCCGCCGAGCTGACGAAGGTCAAGGCGACCGCCGCCACGAGCGGCGCTGCCGCGATGGGTGCCCTCCACGCCGCGCGGGTCGCCACCGGGCAGCAGGTCGCCACCGGCAAGCAGGGCACGAAGGGCCGCGACGAGGACAAGCGCACGAAGGTCACCGCCCTGCTCCAGAAGGTGTTCGACGTGACCAAGGGCGACGTCGAGGAGATCCTGTCCGGCCTGGACAAGAAGGTCGACACCCAGTTCAGCAGCGGCGAGAAGCGGGCGAGGGACCGGTTCACCGACGAGCACACCCGGGGCATGGACGAGTACAAGTCCCGCCGCTACTCCGGGTTGCGGGGCAAGGCCCGCTGGGTCAAGGACCTGTTCGCCGACCTCCCGGAAGAGGCCAATCGGATCTACGAACGCGCACGGGACAACTACCTGACCGCGATGCGCCAGGTCATCTCCGACGTCGCCGACACGGTCGAGGGCGAACTGCGCCATGCCAAGGACCGTATCGCCAAGGGCCGCAAAGAGCTCCAGCACACGGTCGACACCCTGCCCAAGGACCTCCGCGCCATCGGCAGGGAAGCGGCCGCGGACTTCCAGGGCAAGTTCGACGAGCTGTCGGACACGGTCAACGACAAGGGCACCGAACTGGTCGACACCCTGGCCACCAAGTACACCGAAGCGGTCAAGGCGGTCGACGCCGAGATCGCGGCGGAGAAGGAGAAGAACAAGGGCCTGGTCTCCAAGGCCGCCGACGCCATCGGCGGCGTCATCGACACGATCAAGGAACTCGGCCGCCTGCTGATGGGCGTCCTGCGCAAGGCCGCCTCGGCGGTCGGTCTGATCCTGAAGGACCCGGTCGGCTTCCTCGGCCGGCTCATCACCGGTGTCGGCGGCGGGCTGAAGCTGTTCATGAAGAACGCGGGCCGCCACCTCCAACAGGGCGTGTTGGCCTGGCTGCTGGGCTCCGGCGTCACGGCGGGCCTGATCCTGCCGACGAGCTTCGACGTCCTCGGCATCCTGGTGATGATCGCCGGTCTGCTCGGGCTGTCGTGGCCGAACATCCGCGCCCGCCTGGCCCGCAAGGTCGACCCGAAGACGATGGCGGCGGCGGAAACCGGCAAGGACGCGATCCCGATCGTCGTGGAGGCCAAGAGACGCGGCGTCGCGGGCCTGTGGTCGGACCTGAAGTCGCGGGTCGGCGACCTGAAGAAGGACCTGATCAGCAAGCTGGTGTCCTACCTGCTGCCGACGATCATCATCGCGGGCGTGACGTGGATCGTGTCGCTGTTCAACCCGGCGTCGGCGTTCATCCGCGCCTGCAAGATGATCATCGATATCGTCCGGTTCATCGTGACCCAGGGCCGACAGATCATCGAGTTCGTCAACACGGTCCTGGACGCCGTGATCGCCATCGCCCGCGGCGGCACCGGCGGCGTTCCGGCACTGGTGGAACGCGCGTTGGCGCGGTCGATCCCGGTCCTCATCGGCGCCCTGGCCGCGATCCTCGGCATCGGGGGGATCGCGGGCAAGGTCAAGCAGATATTCCAGGCCCTGTCCCGCCCGGTGAACCGCGCCATCGACTGGGTCATCGACAAGATCACCGGCCTGCTCAAGAAGCTGGCGGCCAAGCTCAAGCCCAGGCGGAAGAAGCCCAAGCGCCCGCAAGACCGCCACAAGCCCACGAGACCGAGAAGGCCGCGCAGACCGGCGAAACCGAAGCGACCGCGCAAGGCGAAGAAGCCCGACCGCCCGAAGAACCGCAAACGCAAGGACCGCCGCACGGACCAGGACAAGCGGCGCGCCCTGGACGCCGCCATCCGCGACGCGAACCGGCTCATCGGCGCCGAGGACGCCACGGTCACGTCGGTTCGCAAGGGCCTCCCGGGCATCAAGCGCCGACACCGCCTGAAGTCGATACGTCTGGTGAAGACCGGGGAGCTTTACGTCATCGAGCTGTCCATCAACCCGAAGGGCACGTCCGACGAGGCGAACCTGACCTTCCCTTACGAGCTCGGCCAAGCACGGGATTCGATCGATCTCGTGGACGTCGACCAAGCACACAGCACCCTGCGCGCGGTCCAGAACGTCACCGAAGAACCGCACCGGGCGGCCTTCATCGTCAACATGATCGCGATCCCCAAGGAAATAACGAACAACCCCAGGGTCGCCGCTCGATATCTCACCGACGCCTGGGCATCGTCGAAGACGGAGAAGCCGGTGGCGGCGATCAGAACCGCCGTCATCATCGGCGTCAACGCCGCGGAAGGGCTGGATACGAACGACAAGGAGCGCGGCAAGCAGCCGGTCGTCGCCGCCATCAACGCGGTCGATCGCCCACGTGACCTGCTCATGGCCGTGTTCGGGTTCACGTGGACCCCCAGATGGATGGACACCTCCGGAAAGCGCAAGAGGGCAGTGTCGATCGACACGGTGCGCGCGAGGTTCCGGAGCCTGAACGGGGCGGACAAGGAAGCCGCTCTCGCCAAGGAGAGAGCGCAGATGCGCGGCAAGAAAGTGCCCTTTGGTCTCCTCCGGGGCAAGGTGTTCAATTCCCCCTACACCCGCGACGCAAAGGGCTATCTCAGCGAAGTCAACAAGAGGGTCTACGTTCTGCTCCAGGATCCGGACAGTACTGTCTCAGCGCCCGGCGGCCCCGGTGTGCTCGCCGCGTACGACAACATCCTCAAAGATGTCAAGGGCGACCCGATGATGATCATCGGTGGCTACGACTTCGAACGGTTCGACTGGAAGAGGGCGAAAACCGAGTCGCTCACCGTTCAGCTGACGATACTGTCGAACAGGATCGACCGTGCGATCCGGTTCGCGATCGGCAAGCGCCATCCCGACGTGCTGTATCCCTCGGAGCCCAGCACGCTGGTGAAGGTGTGGGAGGCGGAGGTACTCGATGTCTTCCGCAGGTTGGACGAGCAGGCCAGTGACACGGGCCGAAAAGTGCTTCCCTTCGGGATCGGCCCGTCCGAGGGGCACAACTTCCGGAAGTGGCTAAAAGCGCTGTTCCGCGGCGACTTCTCGGTGATCCACGATCCGCGGGCTTCCGTCAGCACCGATCCGAAGCCGGGGAGTCCCGCGCGCCGCCTCATCCGAAGTGCGCAGAACGTCATCAACGCCGTCAACCGGAGAGGCAAACCGGCGTACGCGATCTTCCTACAGTCCCAGACGACGGCGAGCGCGCAAAACCTCGCGGAATCTCTGTTCATGAAGAATCCCAAGATCACGAAGACAGGGAAGGGACTCATACAGACCGAGATATTCCGTCATGTCGAAAGAGTCATCATACTGATGACGGAGAACCCGGGAATGACCGCACGGGATTCCGAGATCCGGAATATTCTCCACGACCTGACCAATGTGGTCAACGAGTTGAGCGGGTCGACCCTGGCCCAGCGGAACAAGGATTTCGAGAAGTCCGTGGCGTTGGCACACGAGCTCGCGCGTGACATCATCTTCGCGCTGACGTCGAGGAAGCTCAGGTCGACCTGGCGCAAACTGGGCCGCGCGCTGCGGCAGGCCGAGCGTCAGGGACAACGGCGGGGCACCGAATAGGGAGTGACGGTTGGTCGATGGCGAGGAGCTCGAACGACTGCGAGCCGAGGCGGCGAGCCGCGAGTACGCCCCGATGGCCCGCCTCGCACGAGCGCTGTATGAGAACGGCCTGCCCGCGGAGCACGTCCTGCACAAATGCTACGGAGTCGGTTTTCCTCGGGAGTTCTTCGTGATCGCGGACGCCGACCCGTACGGAACCGACCTGCTCGCGATGTGGACCAACCAGCCATGGCAAATGGCCGTGCCACTCGACCGAGGTGGACCCGCCGCCCGATCCGACACCCTCGAGCCGATGGAGCGGCGGTTCCATGACATGGATTCCGATCTGCTGCCGCTGCTGTACCTCGTCCGCCCCGGCATCGACACCGAGGACCACGGCGTGGTGCTGTGCTACCGCCTGACCGAACTGGCGGCGGGCCGACCGACGATCTTCGGCGCACGCCGGGAAACCACCAGCCTCGACGAAGTGGCGCGACGTGGCGATTCTCTTCTTGCCGTGCTGCGTGCGCACCACGCAGGCTATCTGCATGAGCTCGACGAGGAACTCGAGAACTGGGAGGGCAAGGGAGAATACGACACCGTCGACGAGGACGAGGTGGAAGAGGTCAGAGCCCTGGTGGACCGGATAGAGACCTTTCAACGCGAAGCAGGGGCCTGACCAGTTCCCGCTGCGGGGACGGTCGCTGTGAAGCGTGGCGCGCCGGTCCTGAAATACTTGTGATTCGGACGCGGCGGAGGAGAAAGCAACGGTCGAGCGACCGGGGCGGTCAGGCACACGGGAGACCGGCACCCCCGCAGGCGACCGCGCGCCGGAAGCGGGGAGTCCCCCGTTGAGCACACGACGACGAGAGCCGCGAGATCTACTGAGCCCCCCCTGCGTAAACACCGTCGGGACGCCAGGATGTGAACCTGCGCCCCGTTGCCCCCAGTGAACGAAACACCGCCCATAGCCTTCGCGCGGCGTCACGACGGTCAGCCGCTCGGGGTGCCGGGAGATCCACCGCCCCAGACCGCTCTCCGGCGCAGTGTCCGCCCCAGGTCTTCGTTTGCCACGCTGGCACGGTTCCGCAGCTCACGACGCCTGCCGCAGTTGCAGAGGCACCACCGCCGAGGACGACGTCCGCAGAGACGGTTACGACGGGTCGCTCGCCAGAGCCCTCGGAGATAGTGGTTTAGCCGGTCCTGAAGGGCGTCAAGCGCCGTCCGCACTGGTGCCTCACTCCGGTGCGGCTCCAACCACTCCAGCACGCTTGTGGCCAACTCCCGGTCTTCCAGGCGGGCTATATGAGCGCGAAGGTGCAAGGCCGATTCCGTGGCCGCCGCCCCGCGCGACGGCCTACGCCGGCTCGACACCATGCCGGACCTCCCCGTGGGCAGCACCGTGCAGTCGATCGCTGCCATCAACGACCACCACCAGCTGCTGCTACCCATCAGTGACACCGCCGCCCACCGCACGACGACCCTGGTCGTCCAGCTCGTCTGAACAACACCCGCTGCAGCCTCTTCGGCCCGACCGCTGCCTCAACCTCGGGCGGCGGCCGCCGCCTCCAGCAGGGGCCAGCCGTCGACCTCCACGGCCCGCCGTTCTTCCCCCGGCTGCCACCCGCGGGCCGACGCCGCGTCGAGCAGGGCCCGCACGGCGCCGGGTTCGTGCAGGTTCAGGGAGCCGCCCCGGACGTATCCAACGTCCCCGGAGCCCAGAGGGAACCCGCCCGGGACGTACCGGCCCGGCCCTCCCGCGAAGACGATGCGCAGCGGGCCGCCGGTGCCGGCCGGCTGCGGGTACAGCGTGAGGGTCTCGCGGCAGTCCGCGGACCGGCCGCTGTCCAGCATGCGGTGGCTGTGGCGGAGCGTCCACAGGTACGCGCGTCCGTCGGCGACCAAACGGCGGGGCTTCCTCGGATGGCGGGGCACGGAGCCGAGGGTACGCGGCCTAGGGGATGTCTTGCCCCCTAGGAACGCCCTCGCGTCGCCACCGCAACGCCCGTCCCGATCCCTGCGATCACGAGCCCGATCCCACCGAAGATCAGCGGCAGCAGCCACAGCGAAATGAACCCGTTGATCCGCGCGTCCTCGGGGGAACCCGCGTCGTAGAGCACCTCGACCCGCTCACCCACCTCGTACGACGGTGGATTGGATCCCGTGGAGTCCTCGAACTTCCTCGGCGCGCCATCCGCCGACGTGAACTCGACCACCGGGTACGCCGCGGGCTTGTCGTCCGCCTGCGTCCTGCGAGATGCGTCGTCGTCTTTCCGCCACTCCAGGGACACCACCGTCCCCCGGGCACGCTTCGCATCCGCCAGGAACGACGCCGACACCCCCGCGAGGATCAGCCCGATGGCCAAGAACAACGCCCCGAACGCGATCACCACGAACGTGATCCACCGGCGGCCACCCCGCCCACGCACCTGAAACCTCACGACGTCCCCCTCACTTGTCCGGTGTGAGAGGGACGCTATCCCTGGCATCCCAGTCGCCATGCTCCCGCCCCCGCTCTTCGGAACGGTCCCACTGTCGTCGGACACCCCTCATGGAGATCGTGCGACGAGTGGCGGGCGAGGACCGAGACGAAGGACGGCAGCAATCGCCGGGGCAGACGCGGGGAGTCAGCCCTTGACGGCGGAGCTGGCCACGCCCTGGACGAACCAGCGCTGGAAGAAGGCGAAGACGATCAGGACGGGCAGGACGAGGAGGACGCCGAAGGCGAGGATCTGGCCCCAGTCCGGGGGTTGCTGGCCCTGGAAGACGCTCATTTCCAGGGGCAGGGGGCGGACGGAGGGGTCGGAGACCATCAGGACCGGCCACAGGAAGGAGCCCCACTGGGTGAGGAAGGTGAGGATCGCGACCGAGGCGAACACCGGCTTCGACATCGGCACGATGATCGCGAAGAACGTGCGCCAGGGGCCCGCGCCGTCCAGCCGGGCCGCCTCCTCGATGCTCGGCGGGATCGAGCGGAAGAACGTGTGGAACTGGTAGATCGAGAAGGCGTTGGCGATGAACGGGACCGCCTGGATGAAGACGGTGTTGCGCTGGTCGTTGAACATGTAGAAGAGCGGCACGGCCACCGACTCGAACGGGACCAGCATCAGCAGCAGCACGAGCGTGAAGACGGCCTCCCGGCCGCGCCACTTCAGCCGTGACATGCCATACGCGGCCATCGAGTTGACGAAGAGGCCGCCGGTCACGACCACGAACGCAACGAGCAGTGAGATGCCCATGAAGCGCCAGAAGTAGCCGGTGCTGTCGGAGTTGAGGGCGTCCAGGACGGTCGCGTAGTTGTCGAAGGACAGGTGGGTGGGGAGGAAGCCGGTCAGGCCGTTCAGCACCTCGTCCGAGGGCTTGAGGCTGCCCAGGAGCAGGTACAGGACGGGCAGCAGGAAGATGAACGCCAGGACACCGAGGACGGCGTAGTCGGCGAAACGGCGCAGGGGCGCGCGGGTCGCGCGGGGCGCGCGGGGCGCGCGGGGCGTGGCCATCGTGGGTCAGTCCTCGTTGTCGGGCCGGACGACGCGGCGCTGGATGAGGGTCAGGGCGACGACGATCAGGAAGAAGACGACCGTGATCGCGGACGCCTGGCCGATGTTGTTCTGGTCGAAGGCGGTGGTGACGGCCTGGTACATGACCGTGCGGGTGGCGTCCTCGTCGAGACCTCCGCCGTGGATGAGGACGTAGACCTGGTCGAAGACCCGGAAGGACAGCACGGAGGTCAGCATGGCGACGAAGACGAGGGTGCCGCGGATGCCGGGCAGGGTGACGTGGCGGAACTGCTGCCAGCGGCTGGCCCGGTCGAGTTCGGCGGCCTCGTAGAGCTCGCCGGGGATCTGCTGGAGCCCGGCGAGCAGGATGACCATCTGGAAGCCGACGCCCTGCCACACCGACAGCACGATGATCGAGGCCATCGCCGTGCCGGTGTCGCCGAGCCAGTCGAAGGCGCCCCAGTTACCGAAGCTCACCGCGTGCAGCGCGGAGTTGAGCAGGCCCTGGTCGCTGCGGGCGAGGATGAGCCGCCAGATCACGGCGACCAGGGTCATGGGGAAGACGACCGGCATGAAGAACAGCGATCGGAACAGACCGATCGCCTTCAGCTTGCGGTTGAGCAGGATGGCCAGGGCCAGCGCCAGGCCCGTCTGGAGCGGTACGACGACCGCGGCGAAGGTGAGGTTGTTGAGCAGGGCCCGCAGGAACGGGCCGGACAGGTCCGGGTCGGTGAACAGGCGCCGGTACTGCTCGATCCCGAAGAAGGTGGGCTCCAGCGGGGAGCCGAGGCGCACGTTGTAGAAGGAGAGGACGACGGCGTAGCCGAACGGGATGCCGACGAAGGCGATGAGTCCGGCGACGGCGGGCGTGGACATGAGCAGTCCGTGCGCCCAGTCCCGGTTCGTGCGCACCGGCCGCGCGCGCTTCACGGCGTTCACGGGCGGGCCCTGCTCCCTCCTCGGGGGCGCGGCGGGCGCGGGTTCCACGGTCTTCACGGGGGTGTCCTGTTCCCGGCCGGGACGGGTGTGCCGCCGTACGCGTCCTGCGCGTGGTGAGCGGTCGCGTCCCGGCCGAAGCGGCCTACGGGATGACGGGATTACGGGATCTTGTAACCGGCGTTGTCGGAGAAGTCCCGGTCGATGGCGCGGGCGGCCTTCTCCAGGGCGCTCTTGGGGTCGGCGCCGCCGTATATCGCGTTCAGGGCGTCGCTGAACTTGGCGGTGACCGTGGGGTATCCGGCGGAGACCGGGCGGGTCACGGCGACGCAGGACGTGGTGACGTCGCTGTCGCCGCAGGGCTTGGCGAGCTGGTCGGCGAAGAGCTGGAGCGGGCCGCCCCGCTGGTACAGCTCGCTCTTGGCCAGCGCGGACTTGGTGGCGGGCGGGGCGCCGTTGGCCGTCGTCATGGCGGTGACGTTGGTGTCGTTCAGCAGGGTGTCGAGGAAGGTCCCGGCCGCCTTGGCGTTCTTGGAGTTCGCGCCGATGCCCCAGGCCCACGAGCCCTGGCCGGTCTTGGGGCCGTTGCCGAAGTCGGGCAGCGGCAGCACGACGAGGTCGTCGCCGAGGGCCTTGCTGTAGGCGGGGTACATCCAGTGGCCGACCCAGCTCAGCGCGACGCGGCCCTTGGCGAAGGCGTTGCCGTCGGTGTTGGGGTCGGTGTACGGCTTCCAGGACTGGAGGGTCTTCATCGCCGACACCGCGGCGGACGTGTCCAGGGCGCCCTCCGCCTTGCCGTCCTTCAGCAGGGAGCCGCCCGCCGACCAGAGGATCGGCGCGAAGCCGAAGGTGCCCCACTCGTTGGCGTAGCCGCTGTTCTCCTGGAGGTCGACGACCTTGCCGTCGGAATCCTTGGCCTTGAGTGCCCTGAGCGCGGCCGTGAACTCGGCGGCGGTCCAGTCGTCGGACAGGCGCGTCGGGTACTTGACCCCGGCCGCGTCCAACAGCTTCTTGTTGCCGTAGACGCCGAGCCCGGAGTCGTACATGCCCAGGCCGTAGAGCTTGCCGCCGATCTCGCCCTGTGCCTTGCCGGCGTCGGTGGCGTTGGACATCGTCTTCGCGGAGACGTAGGAGTCGATGGGGGCGAGCTTCTTGTTGTAGACGAAGTTCGCCATGGTCGGGCCGTCGAACTCCATCACGTCCGGCAGCTTGGAGGCGTCGGTGGCGGTGATGGTCTTGGTGTAGTCGTTGCCGGGGATGAGCTTCAGCTCGACCTTGATCTTGCGCTGGGAGGAGTTGAAGGACTTCACCGCCTTCCGCAGGGCGGTGTCCTCGTTCTTCTGCCCCTGGTGGGCCCAGACACTGATGGTGCCCTTGCCGCTGCCCGCCTCCGCGGATATGTCGGCGCCGCTGCCGCCGCCGCAGGCGGCCAGTGCCGCGAGGGGCAGGACGAGGACCAGGCCCGTACAGGCGGTGCGGCGGTACCTTCTGTGGGTCGAGCTCATGGTTCATGCCTCCGTGCGGTGCGAGGGTCCGTGGTGCTCGGGTGCTTTCCGGCGTGGGGTCGTGGGACGTCGGGGGCGGGCCCGGCGGCGTAGCCGGGGAGGGTTACTGGGGTCCGCGCGGGCGCGGCGGGGCGGTGGTCTCGCGCAGGACGAGACGGATGGGCATCTGCACATGCCCGGGCTGCCCGGCGTCCGGCTCGTCGAGCTGCCGCAGCAGCAGCCGGGCGGCCTCGGCGCCCTGCCCGGCGACCGGCTGGGCGACGGTCGTCAGCCCGACCACGTCGGCGAGTTCGTGGTCGTCGAAGCCGACGACGGACACGTCGTCCGGCACCGTCAGCCGGTGCCGCCGCAGGGCGCGCAGGGCGCCCATCGCCATCTCGTCGGACTGCGCGAACACGGCGGTCGGCGGCCGGGAGGCGGCGAGCAGTTCGGTCATGGCCCGCTCGCCGCCCTCGACGGTGTAGTCGCCGTCCGCCTCCAGCGCCGGGTCGTGCGCGATCCCGGCGTCGGCCAGCACGTCCAGGTACGCCTGACGGCGCGTGATGGGCGTGGTCCAGTGCTGCGGTCCGCTCGAGCCGCTGATCATGCCGATCCGGCGGTGGCCGAGGTTCACCAGATGCCGGACGGCGCTCTCCGTCCCGGCCCGGTCGTCGATGCCGACCACGGTGAACCCGGGCCGGGCGCCGCCGACCGTGGTGGCCAGCGGCACCCCGAGCGACCGCAGCGCCGCCGACTCCTCCTCGTCGGGGATGAGCAGCGACAGCACGGCGTCCACCCGCTTGCGGACCGGCATCTTGGTGAAGAAGCGCTTGCGTGTCTCCGGCGAGCCCAGGTTGTACAGCAGAACGTCGTACCCGGCGGCGCTGAACACGTGCTCGGCGGCGTCCAGCACGGTGCCGAAGAACCAGCGGCCCACGTACGGCACCACCACCCCGATGGTGAAGGTGCGCCCGCTGGCCAGGCTGGACGCCGAACGGGACGCCGTATAGCCGAGCTGGGCGGCGACGGCCGTGATCTGCGCCGCGACTTCGCCGGAGACGCCCGGCTGGCCGCGCAGCGCGCGGGACACGGTGGACGCCGAGACTCCGGCGGCGCGGGCGACATCGGTGATGCTGACGCTCACAGCGCGTTTCTCCCGTCTGTTTCACATCGGTGTGATCTGGGGGTGACGTGACCGTAAGCCCGACCTCGCTGTTGCGCAAGCGTTTGCGTTGAGTTTTACTTGGGCCGATTCTGAAGCGAGACCTTTGAGACCCATGGTCAGCGCACGCGTTTGAGCGCTGCGAGCCGACAGGAACTGCGCATGCGATACGCCCCGCCCGGCCTCTGCGTGAACGACTTCGCCCTGCTCCGCGACGACGACGGCACCTACGCGGTGCTGCACCTCCAGGGCCCGTGGACGAGCGAGTTCGACCACCTGAGGATGGAGACCTCGTACGGCCGGGCCACCTCCACCGACCTGGTCGGCTGGCGGCCCGAGAGCACCGCCTTCGGCAATGGGCTGCCCGGACGCTTCGACCAGCAGGCGGTGTGGACCATGCATCCCGTCCCGTACGGCGGCGGAATGGCGATGTTCTACACGGGCGTGAGCGGGCTGACGGACGGCGGCTGGCCGCTCCAGTCCGTCGGGTTGGCATACTCCGACCGCACCGACGGCACCGGCTGGCGCCGCCACGGCACCGGTCCGGTCGTCGAGGCGGACGCCCGCTGGTACCGCACCGGTGAACGCATGGGATGGCGCGACCCGTTCGTCGTGCGCGACGACGCGTCGGACGGCTGGGTCATGGTCGTCTGCGCCGCCGACGCGTCCCTGCCCGTCGAGGTCAGCGGCTGTGTCGCCTGGGCGACGTCGGACGACCTGGAGCACTGGACGGTCCACCCGCCGCTCATCTCACCCGGCGACGTGGACGAGTTGGAGTGCCCGGTCCTCGAACGTCTCGACGACGGAAGCTGGCTGCTGATCGGCTCGATCGGCGCGACCCGCGGCTTCGAGGCGTGGACCGCGCCCCGGCTGCGGGGACCGTGGACCCGCCGTGGTCCGCTCGGCCCGACGGGCTCCTACGCCCCGCGCGTCATCGCCGCCCCCGACGGCTCCCGCGTCGTCCTGCACACGACCCCCCGCCGGGTCGGCCTCACCGACTCCGGCGAACGCTGCCGCGGCATGCTGGCCCAGCCCAAATCCCTTGTCGTGCCGGACGGTTCGGCACCCCGCCTGGAGTGGTGGACCGGCCTGGACGCCTGGCTGCTGGAGGAGACGACGGAGCCGGTGCTGCACGCCGTCGGTGATGTGGATGTCTCCGGGCGCGTGGAGATCACCCTGCGCACCGGCGAGGACGGCCCCGCCCTGGTCGTCGGCTGCGACGGCAAGAACCTCTGGGTCACCGGTCCCGCCGGCGTACCGCTGGGCGAGACCGTCCTGACCGAACCCGCCGCGACCCTGCGGATCCTCACCGTCGGCGAGTACGTCGAGGTCTACGCCGACGGCGTCTTCGTCCTGACCACCCTGTGCTACGCGGGCCACCCCGCCCCCTGGACGGCGGTGACGGAAGGACGCACCCGCACCCTCCCCGTCCGCCCCGTCCGCCTGCCGGATCCCGACCGGGACGACGCCTCCGCGGTGTGGCCCGGACCGGCGGCGCCCTGATCTAAGAAAACTTTGATGCGGACAATATCCCTTGTGATCAGGCCGCAGCCTTGTTACGTTCCCGCCCATGACGAACAGGCAACCGGACTCCCCGGCCGGCGTCGGTAACCGTCTGCGGCGCCGCAGGCGGGCCCTCCGGTTAACGCTCAAGGACGTGGCCGACCGGACCGGTCTCACCGAGGGGCATCTCTCGCAGGTCGAGCGCGACCAGGTCAACGCGAGCGTGCGCACCCTTCAGCGGCTGTGCGAGGTGCTCAAGCTCAGCGTCGGGGACCTCTTCGACCAGGGTGGGTCCGTGGCCAGCCCGGTCCTGCGGTTCCGCGACACCCACGGCATGTCCTTCGGCGAGGGCGCCACGAAGATCAAGCTCACCCCGGGGACCTTCGACCATCTGGAAGTGCTCCTCGGCCACTTCGCGCCGGGGGGCTCGACCGGTGTGGAGCCCTACACCCACGGCAGCTCCGAAGAGCTGCTTCTGGTGTTGTCCGGCGAGGTGGAGGTGTGGGTCCGCGAGCAGTCCCACCGGCTCTCCGCCTTCGACTCGATCCACTACCTCAGCAGCGAGCCCCATCGGGTCGTCGAGGTCACGGGCGCGGAGGAAGCCCGGGTGCTGTGGGCGATCGCGCCGCCCACGTACTGAATCCCCGCCCCACCGGAACACCGCTGGGCAGCCACCGTTGGAGACACTCATGACCGCGTATCGGAACGGCGAGATATCGCACTGGATGGCGGCCTCCCGTACCGCGGACGGGCCGGCCGCCGACCTGTCGCAGCGACAGCGCGGGGCCGCGGGTCTGCCCGACGAGGAACAGGACCTCGTCATCGTCGGCGGTGGCCTGACCGGGCTCTGGGCCGCCTACCTCGCCGCCGTGGACTCCCCCGGTGCGAAGATCACCGTCCTGGAGGCCGAAGAGGTCGGCTACGGCGCCTCTGGGCGCAACGGCGGCTGGCTCTCGCCGCTCATCCCGGGCAACCGGGCGGTGTACGCCAAGGCCGCGCGCAGGCGGGGCGAGGACGGGGCCGCCGCCGTCGCCTCCTTCCAGCGGGAGATGAACGGGGCCATCGACGACACCCTCCGCATCCTGGAGGAGGAGGGGATCCAGGCGGACCAGCACCGGGGCGGGCACCTGCGGGTGGCCACCACTCCGGCCGCGATGAAGCGCCTCGAGCTCACCCACGCCGCGGATCTCGCAGCCGGCTACCGCGCGGAGGACATCGAACTCCTCGACGCCGAGGCCGTCAGGAAGCGGATCGCCATCCGCCCCGCGCTGGGCGGCATGCTCACCCGCACCACCGCGCGGGTCGACCCCGCCAAGCTCGTCCACGGCCTCGCGGCGGTGGCGGAGGCCAAGGACGTACGCATCCTCGAAGGCACCCGCGCCACGCGCATCGCGCCCGGCGCCGTGACCACCGAGCGCGGAACCGTACGGGCCAGGACCATCCTGACCTGCCTGGAGGCGTACTCCGGACAGGTCGAAAGTGACGCCCGCGGCCTCGGCAGCCGTGACATCATCCCCGTCAACTCCTCGATGGTCGTGACCAATCAGCTCCCCGCACGTGTCTGGGAGCGGATCGGGTGGCAGGACCGGGAGTGCCTGGGCGACGCCGCGCACACCTTCGTCTACGCCCAGCGCACCGCCGACGACCGCATCGCCATCGGTGGCCGCGGCACGCCGTACGCCTTCAACTCCGGCACGCCGGGCCGGGGCGGCGTGGACGCCCGTACGGTGCGCACCCTGCGGGAACGCCTCCACCTGTTCTTCCCCGACGTGCGGTTCACCATCGAGCACGCCTGGCGGGGCGCCATCGGCGTGACCCGCGACTGGTGCGCGGGCATCACCTTCGATCCCGCCACCGGGATCGGGGTCGCGCGCGGTTTCGCCGGACACGGGGTGACCGCCACCCAGCTCGCCGCACGGACCCTGCTGGACCGGGCGGCCGGGCGGGACACCGCGCTGACCCGCCTGCCCTGGAACGACCACGACTCCGGTCGCTGGGAGCCCGAACCGCTGCGCTGGATCGGCGTCCACGCCATGTACCGGCTCTTCGGCTTCGCCGACCGGTGGGAGGAGAGCCGCCACTCCCAGGACACCTCCCTCATCGCCCGTTTCGGCTCGCGACTGGCAGGACTCAGCGAATGAAGAACACACCGCACCGGACCACCACCGTCGACCGTGAGACCGGCGGGCCACCGGCCGAGGTGTCCGAACCCTCCTTCCGGCGCTCCCTGGTGAGCATGGCCTTCACCGAACTGTGGGAGCGCTACTCCTTCTACGGCCTCCAGGGCATCCTCTCGTTCTACCTGCTCTACGCGCTCCATGACGGCGGCCTGGCCCTGGCCCCGGCCGTCGCGACGGGCATCGTCGGCGCCTACGGCGGCGCCGTCTACCTCTCCCAGATCCTCGGCGCCTGGCTGGGCGACCGGCTGATCAGCCCGCAGAACATGGTGCTGTACGGCGCCGTCGTCATCACCGTCGGACACCTGGTGCTCGCCTTCGCACCCGGCCTGACCGGGCTCGGCGTCGGCCTGGTGTGCATCGTCCTCGGCACCGGGGCTTTGAAGACGAACATCACCTCGATCGTCGGCTTCGTCCTGGACCAGCACCAGGACGAGCGCTACCGCGACGCCGGGTTCTCGTACTTCTACATGGCCATCAACATCGGTGCCGTGGTCGGCCCGCTCACCACCGGTCTCGCCCAGAACGAGATCGGGTTCCACTTCGGCTTCGGTCTGGCGGCGACCGGCATGGGCGCGGCGCTCGTCCAGTACATCGTCTCGATGAAGAAGCTCCCCGAGCGCGCCCGGACCGTCAACAACCCCCTCCCCGCGGGCCGCCGTCCGCTCGTCGCCCTGGCGGCCCTCGCCGCCCTCGCGGCCATCGGTGGCGCCGTCGCCTTCGGCCTGCTCCGGGCGGAGAACCTGTCCACCGTGGTGACGATCGCCGCGCTGGTGGCGGCCGCCGTCTACTTCCTCACCATGACCACGTCGTCGGCGGTCAGCCGCGACGAGCGCCGGCGCATCCTCGGCTACCTTCCCCTCTTCCTCGTCTCCGGGGTGTACTTCGGCTTCCTGTTCCAGAAGTTCACGGCGATCTCGGTCCTCATCACCGAACGCATCGACCTGCACATCGGCGACTGGACCTTTCCGGTCGCCTGGGTCACGACCGTCAGCCCGCTGGCGGCCGTCCTCATCACCCCGCTCATCGCCAGGATGTGGAAGACCCTGGGGGACCGCCAGCCCGGCCCGGTGGTCAAGGTCGCCATCGGGCTGATCCAGATCGGCTGCGCGTATCTGTTCCTGCTCATCATCTCCGAGGCCACCGGGAAGGCCGACATCCCCTTGGCCCTCGTCCTGTTGTTCATGATGATGGCGGGCTCCTCGGAGGTCTTCGTCGGCCCGATCGGGCTGTCCCTGGCCACGCGCATCGGCCCCGAGACGTTCCGGTCCCAGATGGTCGGGCTCAACTTCCTCACGCTCGCCCTGGGTTCGTCCCTCGCGGGCCTGCTGGGGCAGCTCTTCACCGCGATCGACAACGCCTCGTACTTCACCGTCACCGCCGTGTGCGGCATCGGCATCGGCCTGGCCCTGCTCGCCACGCGCCGCCCGGTGGGACGTCTGCTGCGGTCCGGGCTGGAGCACTGAGCCGGGTTTCAGGCGGTCACAGGGAAACGCCGTAGCGAGGTTCGTACCGTTCGGCCACCTGCCCGGATTCACGGCTGCCAGCTGCTTGCTGAGCCGTGTCGGTGGTAGGCCTTGTTGGCGATGCGCCAGGTGTCGTCGACACGGACCAGCAGGAAGACGTCGGTGAACGTGTCCGCACCGTGCATGAGCGTCATGGTTGCGGTCGCGACCGCGACGTGGACGTCGATGGTGTCGATGCGGCGGGACCGGGTCCGTTCGTCCGGGGCCGACCGGCCGTGGAAGAGAGCGCAGTACTCGGCCAGCGGCCACGAGACGAATACGCCGTCCCGAACACCCTCGATGTGGGCGGTGGGCAGGAACGCGTCGCGGAAGTGGGTGGGATCACCGGTGGCGTGTCCGCGGATGTAGGCGCGGAGCGGTTCGAGCACGGCGTCCGCCACGGCGGGGACCGTGGCGGCGACAGCGATGTCGGCCTCAGGGGCGGCAGGGGTGTCGGCCAAACCGGCTGCGCTGCGCAGGGGGGTGTTCGACGCGGCGGCCAACAGAGCCATGTCCTTGGCCAGCGCACCGATCGTGAATTCGGCCGTGGCGGTGGCCGACTGGTCGGCGAGGTAGGGACGCTTGCGGGCCACGAGCCCGCCGAGCTGGCCGAGTTCGAGGACGTCCAGCACCTGGGCACGGGGCAGGCCGAGAGCGTCGGCCTGCCGCAGTGAGTCGCGCAGCGCGAGGACGGCGCCGGTGAGGCTGTTGTTGGCGATCAGCTTGAGCGCGGCGGCGGTGGAGGCGTCGCCCACGTGCCGCACGGTGCCCAGCGTTTCCAGGACCGGCCGGACCCGTTCGAGCGCGTCTTGGTCGGCGGGATCGGCGGCGGCAAGAACGTGCAGGCTGCCGCCGGTGGCAGCCTGCACGGAGCCGAGCACGGGCGCGTGGACGTAGGACGGACCGAGTTGCCGGGCCAGCTCCGCTGCTTCGGCGGGGGCGATGGTGCTGGTGTTCAGCACGATCGCCATCCGAGGTCTGCTGGAGCACACCGGATCCCTCCGGTGGAGCCTGCGGCCGGGCCTGAGCGCATCACTGCACCACCGCCTGATCACCGGCGATCTCGACATCGCCGTCGTCACCGACGCACCGCCCGGACTGCCCCACGACCAGCGGGTCGAACGGCGGTTCCTCGGGCTGGACGACATGGTCGTCGCGCTGCCCGTCGGTCATGCACAAGCCGGGCGCGGCCCGGTGCACCTGGAGACGTTGGCCGACCAGACCTGGGTCGAGGACAACGACGGTTCGGCGGCGCTCCTGCGCCAGCACGCCGCCCGCGCCGGGGTCGGCGCCCGCATCGACCTCACGGCGGCCGATCTGCCCGGCAAGCTGGCCCTGGTCGCGACCGGCCACGCGATCGCGCTGATACCCGGGGTGCTGTCGTGCGCACTGCGGGCCGACGTCACCACGGTGGCCCTCGTCGATCCCCCGACCCGCGGCATCTACACGATCACACCACGCCGCGACCGCCACCCCTCCGCAGCGCCCCTGCTCGACCAACTCGCCACGGCCTTCGCCTCGGTCCGGGTTGGTTGATCGGCTTCGGGCATCAACGTGCGGTGCTCAGGAGAAGTCCAGCACCAACCGACCGCGCAGGCCGCCGGCCTCCAGCATGCGGTGGGCCGTGGCCGCCTCGTCGGCGGGCAGCACCTCCGCGACGCGCAGCGTCAACGTGCCGTCCTCTGCCTGGCGGCGCAGCGTGTCCAGCCCCTCGGTGTCGGTGATGCCGTCCGGCACCATCACCGGGCACACCCGGATACCGCGCCCGGCCGGACCGGACCAGCCCCGCAGCTCGGCCAGGGCCCCGCCGTCGGCGATGGCGGGCACGGTCTCGGTGGTCTGCATCGAGCCGTCCACGAGGCCGGGAACACCGTCGGGGGCCAGCGCACGAATACGCGCGGCCACATCGGGGCCGCGCTCGACGACATGGTCGGCGCCGAAGCCGCCTACCAGCTCGGTGTCGTACCGGGCGGCGTCCGCGATCACGGTCAGCCCGTCGGCCTTGGCCAACTCGACCGCGTACCCACCGACGGCTCCGGCCGCACCGGTCACGGCGACGGTCCCGCCGTGCGGCACGGCCAGCGCGTCCAGGGCGAGGCGTGCTGTCATGGCGTTCATGAGCAGAGTGGACGCGGCGGGGAAGTCCGCCCCCTCGGGTGTCGGCACCACCGACGCGGCGGGCACCACGACCTGCTCGGCGTAGGCCCCGCCGTGCGAGCTGGTGAACAGCACCATGGCGATTACTCGTTGGCCCACGGCAAGCCGCTCGTCGGTCCCGGGCCCGAGCTGGTCGATCACGCCTGCGGCGTCCATGCCGGGCACGAACGGGGGTCGACGGTCGGGCATGCGGACGGCGTGGCCGCCGGTACGCAGCATGACGTCGGTGGGACTGACGGCGGCCGCATGCACGCGAATGCGAACCTCACCCGGACCCGCCTGCGGTTCGGGCAGGTCCACGACCTGTAGTGCTTCCGGGCCGCCGAAGTGGCAAACACCAATCGCCTTCATGACGCCTGCAACCTGCCGCGGTGGCACGGAATTCCGAACGAAGGCGGTCACTCCACCAGCCGCACGACCCGACCACGCCAACCCACAGCGGGCAGCCGCCACCCACGGTAGCGGCGGACGCAGGGAGGCTCGCCAGCGCTGCGTGCCGCGCGCGGCACGCAGCAATTTCACAACGCTCATCGGCCGCATCAGGGCATCGCGAACGCCTATCTTCTGTAACCGTTACCCGCGCCACCACCGATCCGGACCAGGTCTCCAGCCAGCGCAGCGTCATGTCTGGAGAACGGGCCCTATAAGCCAGTAGTCGACGCTCACCTCGGTTCCGAAGGCGACGCCACCCTGCAACGACCCTGTTCGAATGGGGCCAAGCTCCTGAAATATGGTGCAGGCCGTGCGGCCGGCAAGAGCCCGAAGCCCCTCAGCCGTGTAGCTGCGGACAGACCGTGAGATGTCTGCGTAGTATTTGATCACGCCGGGCAGGTCAACCAGAGTTCCCATCGGATGCGTGAGGAGCATCAGTGCGTAGGCTGCCACCGGTCGGCCCTGGGCAGCGAGCCGCGCTTTGGCCAGGTCGTCCGAGACCCGTTGCGTATAGGCTGCCGCAGCCTGGCGATGCTCTCCTGCGAAGTCGAAGGTGTACGCCGCCTTGGCCTCAAGCAGCGCCAGTGGGTGGCGTCCTGGGCCATCGAGTACGGCGAGATCTGTTCGAGCGCGGCCGGGCAGGCCAGCGGCCTTCCACTCGCGTGCTACGACGCAGTGGGGCAGTTCTGTGTGTAGCGCCCACGCCAGTCTGTCCCGGATTGGTAGCTCCGGTTTTGATGTGAGCGCAAGATAGGCAAGTTCGCCCGGCGCGAATGATGCACCGACCTTGTCCAGTGCACTGACGAGTAAGTCCGCAGTGATCTCAGCCATGCTGGACAGGCTCTCATCCCCGCCACCGGACCCAAGCTGGTAAATGGGCCCTGTCGGCAGTGAGGGGCAAACAACCTGCGTCCGCGCGGGCCGCCGCGAGTTCGGCGAGCACCGGCGCCAGTCCGGGGCCGTCGATTGCCGCGAGATCGAAGGGTGCGGGGCCCGTGGCGACGACCTGGGCGCTGCCAGGTCCTCGCCGGTGCTGGTGAGCGGCACGAGCCGCCGGAATCAGCTGTCGGGCGTGAGCTCGAGCGCGTCGAGCACTCCGTACACCCCGAGGAAGAAGGTCGCCACGCTGCTCAGGACGAGGGCGGCGGTCAGCCAGGGGCTGCCGCGGAAGCGGGGCGGGACGCCGGTGTAGCGCAGGCGCCAGACGGCGACCACGACCGCGAGCAGGAAGATGCCGCCGCCGATGCCGCCGATCTGCACCATCAGGACCGGGGACTGGACCCACAGGAAGATGCCCATCCAGACCGGGGGCAGGCAGCAGGTGAGGATGCGGATGGTGCGGGTGCGGATGCGCATGTCGTGCCAGTCGATGACGCCGAGCAGACCGAGGGTGTTGGTCCACAGGCGGGGGACGCTGGCCGACGAGGCGACGGTGACCGAGAAGAGGACGGCGATCGCGCCGGCCAGGAACAGGTACTCGGCCCAGGGGCCGAGCGTGTCGGTGTAGATGTGCGACAGCGTGGTGATCATGTCGTTGCCCTCGGGCACCAGGCCCTGCGGGTGGAGCACCGAGGCGCCGATCACGTAGAAGGACAGGGTGCAGACGGTGCACACGAGCCAGGAGACGCCCACGTCGAGCCGCATGACCTTGAGCCAGCCCTCGGCCCGCCGGGCGCGCTGCTCGGTGCCGTCGTCGGGGCCGGTCCAGCGGGCGTAGCCCTTCTCCAGGCACCAGTACGTGTACGTCGTCATCTCGTCGGCGCCGACACCGGTGATGCCGAACATGGCGAGCGCGATGCCGACCGTGCCCGCGGGGATCTGGAAGCTCAGTCCGCTCGCGAGCTGCTCGGTGCCGTATCCGAAGGCAGTGAAGGGCAGGGCGAGGGCCAGGCCCAGGGTGATGATCGTCTTGAGCGTGATGCCGACGACCTCCACCCGCTCGATGACGGGGTACTTGCCCGTCTGGAGGATGAGGATCGCGGCGCCGGTGACGATGACGGCCCAGATGGTCAGGGACGACGTGCTCAGCGCCGCCCCCTGGATCGGCAGCAGGATCGAGCAGGCCGCCGCGGTGCCGCCGATGATGCCGCCGCGCTGGAACATCTTGGCGAAGTCCATGCCGATCCAGAGCCAGTTGATCCAGCTCAGCCGGCCGATCCGGGGGCCGACGTCACGGAAGCCGTCGAGCGCGGGGCGGCCGTTGAGGATGGTCCAGCGGGCCAGCTCCATCTGCACCCACACCTTGACCGCGGTGGAGATGATCACCAGCCACAACAGCGCGAACCCCGCCTTCGCGCCGAGCGAGGTGGTGGTGATCAGTTCACCGGAGCCGACGACGGCGGCGGACAGCACGAGCCCGGGGCCGAGCTGGCGCAGTCGGCCGCGGAAGCTCTCGGGGGCCGGGCGGGCGTCTTCGGCGCGCAGCGCGTACGGGTCGGGCTGCGCGGGGGGCGGCGCCGCCGTGGCGCCGTCGGTCGTGGTGGCCATGTCTGGTCCTTAGAAGGATCTTCCGGCGTCGTCGCCGGCGTCCGGAACGGGGAGGGGGACGGGGGTGGTGTGTGCGGTGGCGTTTCAACGCGCCTGGTGGCGCGGCTCCTGGCCCGCCAGTACGCGGACGACGTCCTCGGCCACCATCGCGCCCATGGCCTGGTTGGCCTCGGGCGTGCAGGCGGCCATGTGGGAGGTGAGGAGCGTGCGCGGGGCCTCGCGCAGCGGGTGGTCGGCGGGCAGCGGCTCGGTGCTGAACGCGTCGAGGGCCGCGGCGCCGAGGTGCCCGGAGCCGAGCAGGTCGGCGAGCGCGTGTTCGTCGACGAGGCCGCCGCGCGCGGCGTTGACCAGGACAGCGCCCGGCTTCATCGCCGCCAGTCGGGCACGGTCGAGCAGCGGGGTGCCGGACGGATCGGGCGGGGTGTGCAGACTGACGGCGTCGGCGCGCTCCAACAGGGCGTCGAGCGCGGCCGGTTCGGCACCGTGCGCGCGGACGTCGGCCTCGGACACGTACGGGTCGTGGGCGAGCAGCTCCATCCCGAAGGCGCGGGCGTAGCCGGCCAGCAGGCGGCCGATGCGGCCGAAGCCGACGACGCCGAGGGTCTTGCCGTGCAGTTCGGGGCCGAACAGCTTCGGCCAGCCGCCCGCCGCCACCGCGGTGTGCGAGGCGGCGAGGGAGCGGGTCGCGGACAGCAGCAGGCCGAAGGTGTACTCCGCCACCGCGCGCGAGTTGCTGCCCGGCGCGCACACCACCGGTATCGCGCGCGCGTGGGCGGCGGCCACGTCGATGGTGTCGACGCCGACGCCGTGCTTGGCGATCACCTTGAGGCGGGGTGCGGCGTCCATCACCTCGGCGGTGATCGGGTCCATGCCGACGATCAGCGCATCCGCTCCGGCCGCGTACGAGAGCAGTTCGGCGGTGGGGAGCGCCACGTCCTCGTAGGGGCGCAGGGGACCTGCTCCGGCCTCGTCCAGGATCTTCCAGGGGCGCGCCGAATGCCGGGCGAAGGTCGGCGTCGTGATGAGCGTGGTCGGCATCAGCGCGCCCCGCCGCGCGCCGCCTCCAGGTGGGACGTCGCGATCTGCTGAAGGTGCACGACATCGGCCGCGACGGACGCGAACGTGAAGCCCTCGGCGAGGCGACGGGCGGCGCTCGCGCCGTCGGCGTTGTGGATGCCGGCCGCGATGCCCGCCGCCTCGGCCGCCTTGCGGACGCGGGTGAGGGCCTGCTCGAACTCATCCTGTACGGACGGGTCGGTGGAGGTCGCGCCGCCGATGGCCAGGCGCAGGTCGGACGGGCCGACGTAGACACCGTCCAGGCCGGGGGTCGCGCAGATCTCCTCGACGTTGGCCAGGCCGTCGGCCGTCTCGATCATCGCGAGGACCGCGGTCTCGTCGTGGGTGTCGGCCGGGTTGGGCCCGATGCGCAGCTGAGCGCGCATCGGGCCGTACGAACGGCGTCCCACCGGCGGGTAGCGGACGGCGGCGACGGCATCGGCGGCGTCCCGGGCGCTGTCGATCAGCGGGACGATCACGGCGCTCGCGCCCGCGTCGAGCGCCTTGCCGATGTAGGTGAGGTCGTTGGCCTCCACGCGCACCATGCCGACGGCGGTGCTGCCCTTGGTGTCGGTGGCGAGGAGGTTGTTCAGCATGCCCTGGTAGCCGAAGAGGCCGTGCTGGGCGTCGAACGCCAGGTAGTCGTAGCCGACGCGGGCGAGGCGCTCGGCGGCGATCGGCGCGTCGAGCAGCGACCAGTAGCCGATGAGCTCCTCGCGATTGCGCAGCGCGGCGATGAACTGGGCTGAAGTGCGGCCGGTGGCCATGGGTGTCTGTCTCCCTTACGAGGTGGGCGGCGAGGTCGGCGAGGTCAGCGGTTGTAGGCGGGCATCGGGCCGCGCAGCCGGGCGCCGACCTCGTCGCAGGCGGCCAGGACGTCCGCGGGCAGGGGGCCCGCGGACGCGGCGGCGATGTTGGCCTTCAGGTGCTCGACCTTGGAGCCGCCGAGCAGCAGCGCGTCGGTGGAGGGCCGTGCCAGTAGCCAGCGCAGGGCCAGGTCGGTCAGCGGCAGGCCCGCGTCGGAGGCGATGCGGGTGAGGTCGGTGACGGCGCGGAACAAGTCCTCGTTCCAGTACCGCTCGCGGTACTTCGCGGCCAGCTGGGAGTCACCGAAGCGCCCGCCCGCCGGGGCCTGCGCGAAGCTGTGTCGGCCGGTGAGCAGGCCGCCGCCGAGCGGGTTGTAGACCATCGTGCGCAGTCCGGTGACCGCGGCGTATTGGGCGTACTCCACGTATTCCTCTTCGATGCGGCGCGCGAGGAGATTGTGGAGCTGCTGGGCGAGGACGGGGCGCGGGGCGCCGACCTCGTCGGCCACGCGGTTCAGCTCGGCGATCTGCCAGGCGGCGAAGTTGGAGACGCCGAGGGCGAGTACTTTGCCCGCCCGGACGAACTCGGCGATGGTCGCCAAGGTCTCGGTGAGCGGCGTCCCGCGGTCCGGCTGGTGCAGGTAGAAGACGTCGACGTGGTCGGTGCCCAGGCGTTTGAGGCTCCCGTCGAGCGCGGCGCGCAGGCCCTCGGGGGACAGCGGCGCGTGCGCGCCCTGGTCGGGGTGCGGGATGCCGGCCTTGGTGGCGAGAACCACCCGGTCGCGGCGGCCGGGCAGCAGCTCGGCGAGAATGCGCTCGCTCTCGCCGCCCGCGTAGCCGTTGGCGGTGTCCACGCCGGTGATGCCCGCGTCGAGTGCGGCGTCCAGCATCGCGGCGGCCGTCGCGCGGTCGGCGGTGTCGCCGAAGGTCATCGTGCCGAGGACGAGACGCGACAACGGGACGGGCACGTGCGGGAGTTCGAGACCGACGGTCACGGCGGTTCCTTCCGAGGCGGGCGGTGCGGGTGGTGCGGTTTCGTGCTCGTGCGCGACCTCATGCGTGATGTGCGCACCTGGAGGTGTCGTGCGGCTACGCGGCCTCGACCGGTTGCTGCGGTGGTTCCCGGCGGTGTACTGAGCTGCGGAGAGCGCGGCGTAACGTGCTGTGTAGGCCCGTACGCAACGCGTCCGCACGGCGACGCGGTCCGTGGGTGACGGCCGTCGGCGCCACGGGAACGCTCGCACGGTTGCGTAAATCACGCAAGAGTTCTCGCGCACTTCACGCAACTTGTGCCATGATCCTCACCGGGCCGCCCGCCGCCGGGCACGCCCGAGGAGGTTCCGTTCCGTGACTCCCCCGCTCCCGCCCCCACGTCCATCCGCCTCGCCGCCCGTATCGCCGTACGCCGTCGCGCTCGCGGACCCGTCCGGCACGGACGCCGCCGATGTGACCGAGGTCACTGCCGCGCACGACCTCATCGTGGACCTGGACATCTTTCGCCCGCCACCCGCCGACGCGGCACGCGCCGCACGGACAGCGCCGCGCGCGGCGCGGCGCACCGCGCCC
>NZ_RIBZ01000054.1:0-13736 GCF_003721215.1 Streptomyces botrytidirepellens | reverse complement strand
CAAGGCGTGGTAAAGCCCCTTGGCGTCTGCCGGCAGATAGGGCACTCCCAGGGCGTGAGTGCTGTATCCGGCTCTGGAGCGCCGTAGGGAGACTGTTTGCGGAGGCCTGGCTGGAAGAAAAAGTGTGCCAAGCGAGCGAGAATAATGTCCCCGCTGTGTGTGCGCTTGGCGTGGTGATCGACGAGCACTGCTTACCTGCGTGTCGCTCAAGTGCGGTGCTCTTGTCGTTGATGTATCAGGCCTGGGTGGTACGGGAGGCCGGGCAGCCTGGGCGGCGTCTGACCCGTTGGGTTGGTTTGACGGGCGCTGGCGGTGCTCAATCGCAGGCGGTTTGGACCTGGCGCAGGAAGTGCGGCCAGTGCTCCGGTGGGTTGGAGCTGTGCCGCATGCTGCGGAGGCTGAGCTGGAGGGTTTTCCTGAGCGGGTGGGGGGAGTGCATGATCGCCTCGTTTCGCTGGGCGAGCCGGTGGAGTTCTTCGGGGGTGGGGAGCCGGTCGCTCTTCGCGCTGTTGCACGCTTGGTGTGCGGGTGCGAGGTTCCAGATGACGTCCAAGTCCGGTCCGTCCCAGCCGGATACGTTGCCGAAGCGCTGCATCAGGGAGTAGGGGAAGACGTGGTCGACAGCGGTGCTGTCGCCCGGCGTGATGGGTTGAGCGCAGATGAGGCAGCGGCCGTGCTGGAATCCGATCAGTGCGTCGGTGACCCTGGTGACCGAGCGGCGGCGGCGCTTGTCCGTGAGCTGCACCGTCTCCCAGTCCATCGAGAATCCCTCGTCGGTGAGGCTGCGGCCGATGCCCGCGGCGAAGGAGCTTTCCACGATGTCCCACCGAACACAGAGGCCCTCGCCTCGTTCAAGCGCCCCTCAGGGCGCGTCGCCCGTCACCAACGTGCCAGGACAGCACTGCGGGTGCCGGTAAAACATCCACGCAGGTGAGAGCTTGATCAGAGATCTTCGACTTTGGCCGATGCTCACCCCGGCGTCTTCACCTGCACAAGGCCCCGACGGCATCATGATCTGTCGTGCTGCTGCGCCTGGCCTATCTCGCCGCGACCAACACCCTGGCGTTCCTACGCCTTCTGCCGATGAGCGACAGAGACAAGGACATCGAGATCCTCGTGCTTCGGCACCAATTGCTTGTCCTGCAGCGCCAAGTCGGCAAGCCTGCCTTCACCGACAGTGATCGCGCTGTGCTCGCCAGCCTTCTGTACCACCTGCCCAAAGACAGACTGCGGCACCTTCTGCTGCTGGTCCGCCCCGAGACGGTCTTGCGCTGGCATCGTGAGCTGCTCAGGCGGCGCCATGCCGCGACCTGCGTGTCCAAGCGGCGTGGACGCCCACGCACCATTCGATCGATCCGCGTCCTCGTCCTGCGTCTGGCCAGGGAAAATGCCTCGTGGGGGTATCGCCGGATTCACGGCGAGCTCGCGGCGCTGGGGATCAAGGTCGCCGCCTCCACGGTCTGGGAGATACTCCGCGAGCACGGCATCCCACCCGCACCCGAGCGGCAGAGCACCACCTGGGCCGACTTCCTGCGCAGCCAGGCCAAGGCCCTCCTCGCCTGCGATCTCTTCGAAGTCCGAACGCTGACAGGGGCGCGCCTGTATGTCTTCGCCGTCATCGAGCACACCACCCGTCGCATCAGGATCCTCGGTGTCACCGCGCATCCGACCGGGGATTGGATCGTGCAGCTCGGACGCAACCTCCTTATGGACCTCGAGGACGCGGGCAGCAGGGCGAAGTTCCTGATACGCGACCGCGACTCGAAGTTCACAACCGCCTTCGACACCCTGATGACCGACGCCGGTCTCAATGGCGTCACCACCGGCATGCGGATACCACGGATGAACTCGCTGATGGAGCGATGGATACAGACCTGCCGCACCGAACTCCTGGACCGGACCCTGATCTGGAACCAGGGCCACCTGCTCCACGCCCTGCGCGAGTATGAATCCTTCTACAACGAGCACCGCCCGCACAGAGCCCTGCAACAAGCCGCTCCCTGCCGCCCGCTACCCGCCCCCATCACGCAACAAGCCCAGCTTGCCCACTTGGACGTCCACAGACGAGACCGGCTCGGCGGTACCCTCCACGAGTACCAGCGAGCGGCCTGAACTGCGCGGATGATTTGTCGGCACCCACACAGTCGCAGCAGCACGGTCGATCATCATGACGCGCCGGCTACCGGCTACGCGAGAGCACCGACTCGAGCGACGAGGCCGACGACCGCCAGTCCAGGTACATCCCTCTGACCAGGGCGGATGACATTCTCGGCAAGCGCAAGGTCGGTCTTATAGGGCTCGTGCTCGCTCACGGCGACCAGCTCAGCACACCCATGGCCGCAGTGCAGAAGCAGAGTGTTCGCGATCACGGAGAAACTTCACGGGTGTGGAAGGCACGGCGGACGGTCTCGGCCAGGGCGTGCTTTCGGCGCTCGTGGTCCGGTGGGGGGGTGTCCTCAGCGGTGCCGGAAGGGCCCACATCCGACCAAGTCAGCGCCATGGACGTCACCAGCGCGAGAAGATCCTCTGCCTGCAGCGATGACACGACTCGCCCGTCGCTCTGGGCCTGCGTGATGGCCTGTAGCTTGGCGCCCGTCTCCGGTGCTGCGGTCGCGGTGTTCGTGGGCGTGACTCCCTCCAGCCGGGCCCAGGCGGCAAGCCTGATCAGTTCCGGTTGCGCGAGAGCGGCTTCGTAGAGCCCCGTGGCGTACTGGGCGAGGTCGTCGGCAGTGAAAGGGACCGAGTCGACGACGGTTTGGGAGTGGGCGCGGAAGACGGCGTCGAAGAGGCCGAGCTTGTCACCGAAGTAGGCGTACAACCGAGCTTTGTTGATACCCGCGGCGGCCGCGATGCGGTCGACGCGGGCACCCGCGATGCCGTGGGCCGCGAAGTCGGTGGTTGCGGCGTCCAGCAGGCGGCGGCGGGTGTCTTCACTCTTGGGGTACGGCACAGCCTCATCATACAAACCAGTTAGTTTTCATCGCGCCCTCTGGTGATGTATAAGTGAAAACGAACTAGTTAGTTTCTGCGATCGGATTGGATCGTTTGCATGACTGTGCACGCGTATGCGGTGGAGCGGGCGGGTGACCCTGTGCAGGTGCGTCAGTACGAACCGGAGCCGCTGGGACCTCTTGAGGTGGACATCTCCGTGACCCACTGCGGCGTCTGCCACACCGATATAGGTATGATCGACAACAGTCACGGGATCTCACGGTTCCCGGTGGTAGCGGGGCATGAGGCTGTCGGGGTGATCACGGCATTGGGTGACGCCGTGGACCACTCCCGCCTCGCTCTGGGACAGCGTGTGGGAATTGGCGCGTACGCGGGGTCGTGCTTCGCCTGCGAGTGGTGCATAACCGGCCGCCAGCACCTGTGCCCGGGCGGCGACGCAACCGTCTTCCGCGGCGACCGCGGCGGGTTCGCCACTCAACTCCGCGCCAGCGACTGGCGGCATGTGCACCCGCTCCCGGACGTCATCACCTCCGAGCAGGCAGGGCCGCTGCTGTGCGCCGGTGCGACCGTTTTCTCGGCCATCGTGCGTCACGACGTCCGGCCCACAGACCGGGTCGCCGTCGTGGGTGTGGGCGGTCTGGGCCACCTGGCTATCCAGTTCCTGGCCAAGTGGGGCTGCCACGTCACCGCCGTCTCCAGGAGTGCCGAGAAGGCGGACGACGCCCGCCGTTTCGGCGCCCACGCGGTCGTCACCCCCCATGACGGGTTCGAGGACCTGGCCAGCTCGTTCCACTTCGTACTGTCCACTGTCTCGGGTGATCTGCCGTGGGACACGTACCTCAACGCGTTGCGTCCTCAGGGAACCCTGTGCGTGGCCGGCGTCCCCGACAGCAGCTTCACCGTGCACCCGCTCAGCATCCTGACGGGCGAAAGAAAACTCGCGGGAGGCCTCACGGGGACGCCGGCCGAGACCCGGCAGATGCTTGACTTCGCCGCGCGCCACGGGATCCGCCCCGCCACGGAGACATACCCGGTCTCCCGCATCAACGAGGCACTCGACCACGTCCGCCGTGGTCGAGCGCGTTACCGTGCCGTCCTTGAGATGTGAGCGTCGTAGGCCACTGCCCTGCCTCCTCGCCGACACGGCGCCCGGCGATCCGTGGGAGCAAGCGGTCAAGGCCTGCCTGACCGTTCTGTGCCACCGCGACGCCGGGCAGACGGTCGGCCGCCACCTGGCGGAACCGGTGACGGCCCATCCCGGCCGGGAGAATGAACCGCCTCGGTTCGGTAGGTCGGCCGGCGCCGATGACCCTGCGGCCCACCCTTGACTCGGCCCGTGGAATCACGGAGGGGAGAAGCGAGCGGGCCGCCCCGAAAAAGGGGGCCCGGTGGGGCGGCCCTTAGTACTCCGGTCTGACTTCGCGATCTTCATCGGTTGGTGTGTGGACAAACGAAGATTCGTGGGTGGCCGCGGGCCGTAGCGTAGACCCTGCTCGCTGGCGGGAGATGTTCGACCAGGCCATGGCCCGGATCGCGGGGCGGTTCAGCAGAGTTGAGCCCCGGGTGAGTGCCCGTTTCTATCTGCTCGGGCTGCTGTCGAAGGCGGAGCGGAAGAACGGCTGACAGCTGGCCGAACAGGCCGGCCTGGCCCGGCCGGGGCCGATACAGCGCCTGCTGCGCTACGCCCGCTGGGACGCTGACGCCGTCCGTGACGACCTGCGCGCCTATGCCGTCGACCACCTCGGCGCCGACGGCGGTGTGCTGATCGTGGACGAGACCGGCTTCGTGAAGAAGGGCCACGCCTCGGCGGGAGTGCAGCGCCAGTACACCGGCACTGCCGGGCGCATCGAGAACTCCCAGGTCGGCGTCTTCCTCGCCTACGCCACCAGCCGGGGGCGGGCGCTGGTCGACCGCCGGCTCTACCTGCCCGAGCAGTCCTGGTGCAGCGATCCCGAGTGCCGCCGGGCTGCCGGGATACCCGAGGAAGTGCAGTTCGCCACCAAACCCCGCCTGGCCTGGGAGATGATCGTCTCCGCGCTGGAGTCCGGGGTGAAGGCACGGTGGGTGACCGGCGACGAAGCCTACGGGCAGGACCCGCAGCTCCGTGCCGCCCTGGAGGCACGCAGCGCCGGCTACGTGATGGCCGTTGCCTGCTCGACACGGGTGCGGATCAACCATGGCCGCACTCCTGTCCGCGCGGACACCGTCGCCGAACGCCTGCCCGCCACCGCCTGGCAGCGGCACAGCGCGGGCAACGGCGCGAAGGGCCCGCGCCACTACGACTGGGCCTGGATCCACATCGGCACCGACGAGCACCGCCACCTGCTGATCCGCCGCAACCGCGCCACCAGGGAACTCGCTTTCTACGTGTGCTGGTCACCCGCCACGGTCACCCTTGCGGAACTGGTCCGCGTCGCCGGTGTCCGCTGGAGCGTCGAGGAGTGCTTCCAGGCCGCCAAGGGCCAGGTCGGACTCGACCACTACCAGGTCAGGCACTGGACCTCATGGCACCGGCACATCACCCTCGCCATGCTCTGCCCTTGCCGGAAACCTCATCCGTGCAGGTCACGCCGCATGTTGATATGCGTGGAGGATGCCGCCGAGGCGATCGTGCCGGCGTATGTCGAGGCGGGCTAACGCGTCGGGATCGTCGATCGAGGTGGGCAAGGGGTGGAGCGGTCTGGCGTTCGCGATGCCCTGGTGTGGTCGGTGTCCGTTGCAGAACTGCTCGAACTCGCGCAGGGTGTGGAGGAGATGTCGCTGGTTCCAGATCAACGTCCGGTCTAGCAGCTCGCGGCGACAGGTCTGTATCCAGCGCTCCGTGATCGAGTTCATTCTTGGCATCTGGATGCCGCTGAGCACGACGTCGATCCCCGCGTCCTTGAGGACGGCACCGAAGAGGTCGGGGAACTTCCCGTCCCTGTCCCGGATCATGAACCGTGCGCGGCAGCCGAGGTCTTCGAGGTCCATGACGAGGTTCTTCGCCGCTTGCGCTACCCAGGACGCGCTTGGGTGCGCGATTGCGCCCAGGACGCGGATCCGGCGACTGCCGTGTTCGATCACCACGAGCACGTACATCCGTACCCCCGACAGGGTGACTGTTTCCATGAAGTCGCAGGCCAGCAGGGCCTGAGCGCGAAGGAAGGTGGCCCAGGTACTGGAGTTCCGCTCGGGCGCTGGGTCAATGCCTGCCTCCTTCAGGATCTCCGTAAGTTGTTTGGTGGCCCGGGAGGGCCGGATGTGGCTGATGAGGATCTTGCCTTGAGCGTGGCTCTCTGGGAGTGGCCGTCTGGTTCTCCGGGGCGCCCTGGCTGCTGATTGAGATGTGCGTTTCGGTCGCTGATTACGGAGATGACAGCGGGGTGTTCCTCGGGCCGGCAGAAATGCTGTTGGGAACGAGGAGGGCACATGAGCGAGGGTCGGGCTCGAGTGTGGGCCGGTGTCGACGCGGGCAAGGGGCATCATTGGGCGGTGGTGGTCGATGAGACCGGCGCGACGGTGTGGTCCAAGAAGGTCGACAACGATGAGTTGGCGATCCTGGGTGCGCTCGGCGAGATCCTGGAGTTGGCCGACGTGGTCCACTGGGCCGTGGACATCTCCGGTACCGCTTCCGCGTTGCTGCTGGCTCTGCTCGCAGCTCATGGACAGCACGTTGTCTATGTACCCGGCCGCACGGTCAACCGGATGTCAGCGGCCTACCGGGGCGAGGCCAAGACTGACTCCCGCGACGCCTATGTCATCGCCGAGACCGTCCGGCACCGCCGGGACTTCGCCTCGATTGAGGTGCCCGCGCAGTTGGCCGCTGACCTCGCGCTGCTTACTGCCCATCGCACTGACCTCGTGGCTGACCGGATACGGATGATCAACCGTCTCCGCGATGTGCTGACCGGTGTCTTCCCTGCGTTGGAGCGGGCCTTTGATTACTCGGCGCACAAGGGCGCGCTGGTCCTGCTGACCGGCTACCAGTTGCCAGCTGCTATCCGGCGCCGCGGGAGGGCCCGGCTTGCTGCGTGACTTGCCCATCGGAGTGTCCGAGGTGCCGAGGCCGTTGCTGCCGTCGCTCTGGAGGCGGCTCAGGCCCAGCAGACCGCGCTTCCTGGTGAGGATGTCGCCGGCCAGATCGTTGCCGACNGCCGTCGCTCTGGAGGCGGCTCAGGCCCAGCAGACCGCGCTTCCTGGTGAGGATGTCGCCGGCCAGATCGTTGCCGACCTGGCTGCTCAGGTCTTGGCCTTGGATGACCGGCTCAAGCGGATCGACCGGCAGATCCGCGACACGTTCCGTTGCCATCCGCAGGCGGAGATCATTGAGTCCCTGCCCGGAATGGGCCCGATACTTGGGGCGGAGTTCGTCGTCGCGGCCGGTGACTTGTCCGCGTACGCGGATGCCGGCCGTCTCGCTTCGGCGGCCGGGCTGGTGCCGGTCCCGCGTGACTCGGGGCGCCGGAGTGGCAATCTGCACCGGCCCAAGCGCTACAGCCGACGCCTGCGACGGGTGTTCTACATGTCCGCGCAGGTCAGCGTCACTCGTGAGGGGACGAACCGGGACTTCTACCTCAAGAAGCGAGGTGAGGGTTGCAAGCACGTCCAGGCCGTCATCGCCCTGGCCCGCCGACGAGCGAGCGTGTTGTGGGCACTCCTACGCGACAACCGGGTCTTCGCCCCTGCCCCACCGATGACGCGAGCGGCTTGACTTCGGCATTGAGGCTCCCAGACAGCGGACGCGCCCACCCTCACCCCCAGCACGAGCAGCTCGCCGTGCAGACGCCTGTACCCCCAGCTCGGGTTCTCCTTCGCCAGCCGCAGCACCAGGATGCGGATCGAGCGCACGGTGCGTGGCCGTCCCGGGCGTGTGGGCCGGCAGGAGGCGGCATGACGGCGTTTGACGAGGTTGCGGTGCCAACGCAGCACCGTGTCGGGGCGTACGAGCAGCCGTAACTGTCCCAGGACGTGCATCGGCAGCCGGTGCAGCAGCGCCGCCAGGAACGCCCGATCGCTCAGCGTGAACCGGATCTCGTCCTTGCCGAGTTGGCGTTCCAGCACGGTGATCTGACGGCGCAGAGCGAGGATCTCGGCGTCTTTGTCCCGGTCGGTCATCGGCAGCAGGCGAAGCATCGCGAACGCGTTCACCACACCCAGGTAAGCCAGTCGAAAAAGCACGATCGATTCATCATGACGCTGTGATGGCAACTGGGCGAGAGCGCCAGCTCGAGCGGACGCGGCCAGGATTTCGGGACACCCGAAGAACCGCCCCCACCAGGGCGGATGAGGTTTCCGGCAAGGGCAACGCTGCATGATGCGGAGGCAGCGGTTACACGAACCGGTCGGATAGGGCAAATACCTTGTGAATCAGGTCCTGTTCCGGTTGCCTTGGTGCCTTGACCGTGGCGCGTACGCGTCCTTGACGGAAAGTCGGATGCTTCGTAAACGACCTGACCGCGGAACTCTCCCGCGAGCAGACGGCAGTACTGACCACCATGGCGCACCAGTACCTCGCGACAGGTTTCTGGCCCGTCTGGCAGTACGTGGTCGCCACCATGGATCGGCATGATCTTGATGCCGAAGAGCTGATCCGCTCTCTCCCGCGCGTCGGCTCCACCGAGTCGATCGGCCCCTCGTACGGGCTCACTTCGCACCTGGGACCTCATCTGGCTGATGGTGACCGCCCCGCCCTCACCATCGCGGCGTGCCTGCACCTGACCGAGCTGCAGCCGTACATGGCCGACCCCTTCCTCCGCGTCCTGCACACGATGATCGCGATGCAGCGCGCCGCGCCAGTCTCCACCCAGGAGGCCTGTAGGTGTCAAGAAATACGTTCGTACTGGTCACGCAGTATGTCGGTACTCGTGCAGGATGCCGCCGAGGCGATCATGCCGATGGACATGGAGATCGGCGAGCTGGTCGGGGGTGGTGACAGGTTCGGGCAGTGGGTGGAGTGGTGCGGCGCTTGCGAGAGTGCGGTGGGGTCTGTGCTCGTTGTAGAACGCCTCGTACTCACGCAGTGCGCGGAGGAGGTGGGTCTGGTTCCAGATGAGGGTGCGGTCGAGGAGCTCGGTTCGGCATGACCGGACCCAACGCTCCGTGATCGCGTTCATGCGCGGCATCTGGACACCAGTCTGAACGACCTTGATGCCCTCGGCTTGCAGGACGGTGTCGAAGGGTGCCGGATAGCGCATGTCTCGGTCCCGGATCAGGAACTTTGCTCTGATGCCTGTGTTTTGGAGGTCCATGGCCATGTTCCGGGCGAGCTGGGTGACCCAGTCGGCGGTGGGATGTGCGGTCGCGCCGAGGACTCGCACGCGGCGGGTGGCGTGCTCGATCACCGCGAGGATGTACAGCCTGGCCCCTGTCAGGGTCTTGGTCTCGAAGAAGTGTGCGGCGAGGATGGCCTGGGCCTGGGAGCGAAGGAACGTCGCCCACGTGGTGTGGTCCCGTTCGGGTGCGGGGCCGATGCCGTGCTCCTTGAGGATGTTCCACACGGTGCTGGCGGCGCCCTTGATCACGGGGGAGGCGAGTTCGCCGTGGATGCGCCGGTAGCCCCAGCTGGGATTCTCCTGCGCGAGCCGCAACACCGGGGCGCGGATGGATCGTACGGTGCGGGGCCGTCCGGGGCGTTTGGGGCGGGATGCTTTCGCGTGACGGTGGCGCAGTAGCTCACGGTGCCATCGCAGCACCGTGTCAGGTGTGACGATCAGTGGTAGTTGGCGAAGTCGTGCCCGGGGGAGGCGATGCAGGAGAGCGGCCAGCAGGGCGCGGTCTGGCCAGGTGAACTTTGGTTTGTCGGTCTGTCGCTGCAGCACGGCGAGTTGGTGGCGCAGCGCCAGGATCTCTGCCTCCTTGTCGCGGTCACTCTTCGGTAGGAGCCGTATCAGGGTGAGCATGCTCGTCAAGGTCGGGTAGAGCAGTCGCAGCAGCACTCCACAATGCTGGTGTGGGGAGGCTAGGTCGGCAACGGGGGCCTCTACGGTCACGGTTGACTGGCGGACCCACCGCAGCGTTCGCCCGTCGTGACCAGCACGGATGAGGTTTCAGGCACGTACGGGGCTCTGGGACCAGTTTGGGACCAACTGCCTGTTGGCCGGTGCTCAGGTAGCTGCTCAGCGCGGCTCCGGCGAGGTGGATGGACCGCCTGCTCGGGTGCAGGCAGCGCTGGGTGGTGGACAGTGAGCCGTGTCCGGCAATCTTCTGCAGAACGTGGACGGGAACACCGGCGTCTGCCATCCAGGTCAGGCCGGTGTGGCGCAGGTCGTGGCGGCGCAGGTGCTCGTACCCGAGCCGGAGGACGACCTCGTCCCAGTGGGATCAACACCACCATCGGCGACAAGTTCTTCGGCACCGCCAACCTCCTCGCCGAGCATGCGGTCGGCGAGGATGCGGACGTTGTCGAGGTAGACCTCGCGGGTGGGGAGCCCTTGGCACCGAGCTTCTTCTCCGGGGCACCGGAGGAGACGCCCTCGTCCGACTTCTCGACGACGAACGCCGATATGCCCTTGCTGCGCTTCTCGGGGTCGGTCACCGCCATCACCGTGTAGTACTCGCTCACGCCCGCGTTGGTGATCCAGCGCTTGACGCCGTTGAGGACGTAGTAGTCGCAGTCGTGGACCGCCTTCGTCTTCATGCCGGCCGCGTCGGAGCCCGCCTCCGGCTCGGAGAGGCAGTACGAGAACATCGCGTCACCCCTGCCGAGCGGGGTCATGTACTTCTTCTTCAGCTCCTCGGAGCCGGAGAGGATTACCGGGAGGGAGCCCAGCTTGTTCACCGCGGGGATCAGCGAGGGGCTGGCGCACACGCGTGCCACCTCCTCGATCACGATCACCGTGGCGAGCGCGTCGGCGCCCGCGCCGCCGTGCTCCTCGGGCACGTGGACCGCGTGCAGATCACTGGCGACGAGGGCTTCCAGCGCCTCCTGCGGGAAGCGGGCCTCCTCGTCCGCCGCGGCGGCGTACGGCGCGATCTTCGCTTCGGCCAGCGAACGGACGACGTCGCGGAGCATGTCGTGCTCCGCGGTCGGGCGGTACAGGTCGAAGTCCGACACAAACTACTCCGCTTCGCTCGGCTGCCGTCCCGGGCCGGGCGGGCCCGCGAAACATTGGGCGATGGCGAGCCATTGCTCGGCGGCCTCGCCTTGGCAGGTCAGGGCCGCATCGAGCCGGTGTCTGCGCTGGGTGACCACCAGGGCGAAGTCGAGTGCGTCGCCGGTGACGAAGGCGTGGGCGTCTTCCGGGCCGCGGACCCATGGCTGGCCGCTGGGCAGACGCAGCTCGACGCGCGGTGGCGATGCCGGCACGGCCAGGCCGCGGTTGGCGAAGCAGAATTCGAAGGTGACGAAGCCGAGGTGGCAAACGTGCCGGATCCGGTCGGTGGGTCGAGGGACGATCTTCAGGGCCTCGGCGACATCTTGGCCGTGGGCCCAGTATTCCATCAGGCGAGCTGTGGCCAGCGTCGCCGGGCTCATCGGCGGCCCGAACCAGGGAACCTTCTGGTCCCGACGCGTGGACTTAAATGCCCTCAGCAGTGCCGCGAAGGCGTCAGCCCATTCCTGTCGCAGTTGCTCCACTGGGAGGTCTTGGCGGGTCGCGATGTGGCTTTCGAGGAGTTCGGCCAGACCGTCGTCCGTAGCGGGACGGGCGCGCTGGAATTCACCGGGAGCGGCTATCGCTTCCTTGGCCACAAGGTCGCAGCCGATCAGGTGCGACACACTCGCTCCGATGTCCCAGCCGGCGGCCGGAGTTGGCTGCCGTAGGTCTGTCCCCGATGTGATGAGTGCCTGCAGCGAGTTGAACTCTGCCGCGAGATCGCCGATCAGCTCGCCCGGAACTCCGCAGTCCCTGTCGATGACCCTTCTCCTGTCAATGTTCTGAGGCCCCCTGCTTTGAGGCCTCCCGTGGATCCGCGGGGTGCTTGCCGATCAGGCGGATGTGAGGTGGTTGTAGCGGCTTCGGAAGAACAGTAGGGGGGACGCCGTGGTGTCGGCGTCGAGGTCGTCGACACGTCCGATGACGATGTAGTGGTCACCGGCCTCGTGCACGGCTTCGATCGTGCAGCCGATCCAGGCGACCACGCCGTCGACGACCGGGTCTCGGTTCGGTCCGGGCCGCCAGGTCACGTCGGCGAACTTGTCGCCTCCCGACACCGACAGAGCACGGCAGATCCGCTCCTGGTCGGTGGCGAGGATGTTCACGCAGAAGGTGCCGCGCTCGGCGATGACCGGGAACGTCGACGACGTCTTGCCGGGCAGGAACGCCACGAGGGGAGGGGCGAGCGAGACCGAGGTGAAGGACGCGACGGTCATACCCACTGGCCTGTCCTGCGCATCGCGCGAGGTGATGGCGGTGATGCCGCTGGGGAAGTGCCCGAGGACGGCCCGAAAACGCGCAGCGTCGGGGCCTGAGCACTGAGAATCCATTGAAGTAAGCATGCTGCTACTATACAAGCATGCTTACTAATCGCCAAGCATGCTGATGTTCTGGTCCCGCAGGTCGTATGCTGCACGGGTGACAAGCCCGCTGCCCTACATCAACCCGTTCGACGACGGACGCTCGCCGACCGAGGTCACCGCCGGCATGGACGAAGCGTCCTCGATGATCGACGCCGCCTTCCGGTTGGAGCGGGCGGTCACCAGGATCGGGAACACGCGACTGCGTCCCTGGAATATGACGCTGTCCAGCTACACCGCCCTGCGAATCCTGGCCAATCAGCCCCATCTCACCCTCGCTCAGCTGTCACGCCGCTGCTACGCGCGGCCGCAGACCATGACGCGGATCGTCACCCAACTGGAGAACCGCGGTTTCGTGGCCCGCGACGCACATCCCGAGAGCGAACGGGCACTCTCGCTCCAGGTCACCGAGGCAGGCTTGGCCGCCTTGGGTGAGATGAGCGAGGAGGTCCTCAAGATCAGCGACACGCTGAACGACACGCTCGGGCGGGACGACATCGTCGCCACCGATCGCCGCCTGCGACAGGCCGCGCTCGTGGTGGAGAACGAACTTCGGGACATGGGCCGCCGCGAGGATTAGCCGCGCCGATATGGTCCAGGCAGCTCCGGTGCTCGTTCTGCGGTAGAGGACCGAACGACCGCGACGTGGGGCATGGATGCCTACACGGGTGTGGGCTGTGGACGTCCCCGCTCGTGAGGTAGTTGTTGGCGAGCCTGAAGGCGAAGGGGTGAAGCAAGCGCCGTGCCGATGGACTCCCGACTGGCACGGCGCTCCGACGCTCGTGACGCCGCTGATGCCCAGCAACCCGGCCGGTTACCACGGCAAGCCGGAGTCAGGGTCTGCCCGCTGAGCTTGGTCGTCGCCTGCGGGTCTACCGCCGCGCGAGTGCACTCCCGCGGTGTGTCTCTGTCGGCGAGGTACCGCTCGAGGAGCGTTTTCCTGATGCGCGATCCGTGACATCGTGCACAAACCCGCCCCAGCGTGCATCTACGTCCAAGGCCCGTGCCAGCTCGCCCAAGACATCGTGCAGCGCCACGGCCCGGATCCGCGGCGCGTCGACTCCGTCCACATTGGACTCCCGGAGCAGGCGGTGCGCTATCCGGGGTGTGACAACGGCGGACCGATCACTGACGTGCTGGCCGGCTCTCTGAGTGTGCAGTTCAGCGTGGCATCTGTGCTCGTCGCCGGCGGGATCTTCGACCGGAACTGGAAAGACCCCTGCGATGCCGCCACGAACCGGCTCGCTGCGCGGTCGCGGCTCGTCGAGGATCCTGATCTGACGGCGGCGTTTCCGGCCCGCAACGGATCGAGCGTTCGTGTCCTGCTCGGCGACGGGCGTACGCCCGTCGC
>NZ_RIBZ01000051.1:0-8863 GCF_003721215.1 Streptomyces botrytidirepellens | reverse complement strand
GGTTCGGGGGCGGAGCCCCCGCAACGGGGGTTCGGGGGCTTGCCCCCGGTTCGGGAAGGGGCGGGGTGGGGACGGCCCGCCGCAGGCGCAACACGCTAGGTAAGGGAGACACGTGAGGTACCGCGAGACCTTCGACCGTGAGGTGCGGGTCGAGGACGTATGGATTCCGACCCGCGACGGAACGCGGCTGCACGCCCGCGTCTGGCGGCCGACGGACGCGGAGACCGCCCCCGTACCCGCCCTGCTGGAATACCTCCCGTACCGCAAGAGCGACTGGACCGCGCCCCGCGACGCCCAGCGTCACCCCTGGTACGCCGGGCACGGCTACGCCTCCGTACGGGTCGACCTGCGCGGCAGCGGCGACTCCGAGGGCGTGATGCGCGACGAGTACGACGAGACCGAGCTGGCGGACGGCGTGGACGTCGTCAACTGGCTGGCCGCACAGCCCTGGTGCACCGGCAAGGTGGGGATGTTCGGGATCTCCTGGGGCGGGTTCAACGCGCTCCAGGTCGCCGCCCTGCGCCCCGAGCCGCTGAAGGCGATCGTCACGGTGTGCTCCGCGGACGACCGTTACGACAACGACGTCCACTACATCGGCGGCGCCGTCCTCGGCATCGACATGCTCGCCTGGGCGGGCACGATGCTGGCGTTCACCGCGCGCCCCCCGCACCCCACCTCCGTCGGCGAGGACCGCTGGCTGCCGATGTGGCGGGAGCGGCTCGACGCGCTGGAGCCGTATCTGCACACCTGGCTCGCACACCAGGAGCGGGACGCGTACTGGCGGCACGGCAGCGTGTGCGAGGACTACGGGGCGGTCGACGCCGCGGTGCTCGCGGTCGGCGGGTGGGCCGATCCGTACCGGGACACCGTGCTGCGCCTGGTGGAGCACCTCGACGCGCCCGTACGCGGCCTGATCGGCCCCTGGTCGCACCAGTACCCGGACCGGGGGCTGCCGCCGGGCCCGGCGATCGGGTTCCTCCAGGAGACGCTGCGCTGGTGGGACCACTGGCTCAAGGACACCGACACGGGCGTCATGGACGAGCCGCTGCTCCGGGCGTGGATCAACGATCCGGTGCCGCCCGCCACCTCGTACGACACGATGCCCGGCCGCTGGGTCGGCGACGACGCCTGGCCCGCCCCGTCCGTGACCTGGGACGAACGTCCCCTCGGCGGCGACGATCCGGTGATCGTGCGGTCGCCGCTGCACACCGGGCTCGACGCGGGCCGCTACTTCCCCTTCGGCAACGCCACCGATCTGCCGCCGGATCAGCGCGAGGAGGACGGCCGCTCGCGCTGCTTCGACTCGGCGCCACTGGAAGAGCGGGTGGAGATCCTGGGCCGCCCCCGCGTACGGCTGCGCCTCGACAGCGCGACCCGGCGCGCCCATGTCATCGCGCGCGTCTGCGACGTGGCGCCCGACGGCTCGTCCACCCTCGTCACCCGCGGGGTGCTCAACCTGATGTCCCGGCACGGCCGGGAGAAGGCCGTGGAGTGGGAGCCGGGGCGTGAGGAGGACGTCGAGTTCGAGCTGAACGGGACCGGCTACGCCTTCCCGCCCGGGCACCGCATCAGGGTCGCGGTCTCCGACGCGTACTGGCCCTGGGTCTGGCCGCACGGCGAGCGGGGACAGCTCACCGTACGGCCCGCGGAGAGCGCGCTGCTGCTGCCCGTACGGGACCCGGGCGCGGACGCCTCGCGCCCGCCGATCACCTTCGAGGAGCCCGAACAGGCCCCGCCGCTCGCCGTGACCGTGGACGCGCCCGCCGAACCCCGCCCCGAACGCACCGTCACCCATGACGTGGCCACGGGGGAGTGGGTGCTGGACGTGGATCCCAACTACGGCGGTTCGCGCATCTATCCGGACGGGCTGCGGTACGAGGAGAGCGCCCGCGAGACGTACCGCATCCGCTCCGGCGACCCGCTGTCCGCCGTGGCAAGCTCGCGGTGGACCATCCGGCTGCGGCGCGACGGCTGGGACGCGGAGATCCGTACCGCGACCGAACTGCGTGCCACGGCGGAGGAATTCATCATGGACAGCAGCGTCGAAGCACGGGTGAACGGAGAGACAGTGGCCAACCGCGCATGGCAGCACACCATCCCGAGGACGTCCGCGTGACGTCCTCGTCCGAGCGCGCGTCCGAACGCCGTCCCGCCCGCCGCGCCGTCGCCGCCTCGGCCCGCACCCGCCAGCCGACCGAGGTACGGCGCCGACTGATCGTGGAGGCCGCCGTTCCGCTCATCGCGGAGCGGGGCACCACGGGGGTCGGGGTGCGCGAGGTCGCCGCCGCGGCGGGGGTCTCCGTCGGCACCGTCACGTACCACTTCGAGAGCGTGCAGGAAGTCCTCTCCGAGGCGATGGTCCTGCACATCGAGCGCTACTACGCCGCCCTCACCGAGGCAGCCGACCGTGCCACCAGCGGTGCGGAGGGCCTGCGGCTGCTCATCGACGCGCTCTTCACGGACGACACGGACCGGCACTGGCGGATGTGGTTCGACTACTGGAACGCGGGCGAGCGCGACCAGACGTTCGCCCGCGGGGCGGCCGAGCGGTACGAGAGCTGGCACGGCGAGATCCGGTCGCTGGTGGAGCGGGGCTGCGCCGAGGGCGACTTCCGCTGCGACGACCCGGCGGACTTCTCCCTCCGCTTCTCGGCCCTCGCCGACGGGCTCGCCCTGCGGCGGCTGCGGCAGGTCCCGGCGCTGAGCGTCGAGGACGCGCGACGGCATCTGCGGCGCTTCGTGGACGCGGAGCTGGGCGGCTGAGCGGGCGCGGGAGCGGGGACGCGTGAGCCCCCGGCCGGTCGGTGCCGCTCCGCCCGGGCCACAGGCGGAGGGCGAAGGCTTTTCCTCGATGCGGCGCGTGGGCTCACTTGCTCTGGACCGGCGGGCAGTAGCCGGTGTCCGAGCCGATGGAGTTGATGGTGGCGTTGTCGCGGGGGTCGTTGCCGTAGTCGATCTGGTTGGTGCACTTGGTGTTGGGGTCCGCGGGGATGCCCTTCGACGCGTCGCCCTTCTCGGGCGCCGGGCAGTAGCCGGTGTCCGAGCCGATGCTGTTGATGGTGGCGTTGTCGCGGGGGTCGTTGCCGTAGTCGATCTGGTTGGTGCACTTGGTGTTGGGGTCCGCGGGGATGCCCTTCGACGCGCCGCCCTTCTCCGGCGCCGGGCAGGTCCCGGTGTCCTCACCGATGGAGTTGATCTCGGCGTTGGAGCGGGAGTCGTCCGCGTAGTTGATCTGGTCGGTGCACTTCATGCCGGACTTCTTGGCTGTGCCCGACAACGTGTCGTTGGCGGAGCCCCCGGTCTTGCCCTTGGTGCCGGGGGAGTGCGGGGCACTCGCGGAGGCGGACGAGTGGGGCGCGGACGACGAGGCGCCCTCGTTGCCCTGGCAGGCCGTGAGCCCGAGCGCGGCGACGGCGATCACCATGGCGGCGGCGGCCTTGCGGGCGGTGCGGGAGCGGCGGAGCGTGGTGGTGTGCGACATGTTCTTGTCCGTTTCTCTCTCATCGCTCGAAGTGGTGCCTCGGGCTCGTGAGAACAAGACTGTCGGCCGCCGCTGTCGAACCGCCGCCGTACGCCTAACGCCCGGCTAACGCTCCCGGACGCGTGGCATGAGTGCCTGCCAGGGAGAGTCGGCGCGACCGGCTGCCGGTGTGCCCTCACGGAATTGACCAACCAACCCATGAGCCATCCGGCAGAGAGCGGGGGCCATGAGTCACGAAGTGGACAACGGATTTTGTGGGGCAGCGGACACCCGCTTGGCGTCTTCGCCCGTCTGGTCGGCATCGCCATCGTCATCGTCATCGTGTGTGGGCAAGCGTTCGCCCCGGCTCTCTGCGACGCGCAGTGCGTCGCGCAGCGCTTCGCACAGTCGTTCTGCGAGGAAGCGGACCTCCCGGACGTCGGCCTTCCGTTCATTGAGCAGCGCGTGGGCGTGACCGAGGAGTTCGGCGCCCATGGACAGTTGAAGGTCCTCGATCTCATCCGCCCTGCGGCTCAAGCGGCTGCTGCCGCTGTCCGTTGACAGGAAGCACGGCTTGCCTTCGGGGCTGGACCACGGCAGTAGTCGTAGACCATTTGTCGCGGTCACCGCGTCACCTCCGTTCGTGCTCGGAAGAAGTGGGGGATGTACGGAGGCGCCGGGTCCGTATCCCAGAGGATCGGCACACGCTCTTCGACCGGGACGCGCGGGAGGCGAAGAGTGGGCGTATCGCTGCACCAGAAAGGATGCGGTCGGCGGGCCGAGGGCAGGGGAGACCTCGAAGGTGCCACGAGGACGGGACGAGTGGCGAGATACGCCGCGCTATGTCGGCCCGGACGAGGGGTGATCAGTTCGCGCAGTCTCCGCAGTACCGTTCGGGCGGTACTCTTCCGCATGTTGACGCTCCTCTTCAGCGTTGGCCATGCCCCCGGGCCGTGTGCAGCGGTCGCGGGGGTCTTGCTTGGCATGGGAATGCCGCCTCAAGAGTTTCGAGCCTGAGGACATGCAGCGGAACCGCGAACGGGGAACCCCGCTGGTTGATTTGGGGAACCCCGCTCCGGGGTCGGGGCTACTCTGAGAAGAGATCACTGCCGTCTCTGCTAGGTGGCCCATGGACGAACGCGAGACACGCCGCATCGGTTATCCGCTGACGATCCCTGTTGTGCTCTTACAGAGCGAGGCCATGCAGCGCGCATGCGCTACCCGGGACTTCCGAGAGATCTTCCGACTCGTCAACCGGCGCACCGGGACAAGCCACGCCGCCATGGCGGCGGCCATCGGGAAAATGACCAGCTCCCGCGTGAGCGACATCATCCGAGGCGTTCGTGGTATCCGAGGGCAAGAGGTCATCGAACGTGTGGCCGATGGGTTCGGGATCCCAGGAGAAATGCTAGGCCTGCCGAGAAGGGTGTGGGAGAGTTCCCCCGGGAACGTTGGCGCCATTGATCGCCCTGATCCCAACCTTGAGTCTGTGGTCGATTCTGAGTCCACAGCGCGAGCGCGCTATGCGAAGAATAATCCAAGAGGTCTTGATCTATTGGCCGTAGCCGGGCTCCGTCAGCAGGTTCAAAACCTGGATGCGCGGTACGTCAGCGAACCGTCTACAGCCTTGATTGCTGAAACCGGGCAACACTTGGGACAGTTGGCTCACTGGCATACCTGCACCACCACGTACAGCGTCCGCAGGGACCTCCATGCCGCACAGGCCGAGGCTTCTACGCTCATGGGTCAATTGGTATGGGATGCATCCGGGAGAACCGACCATGGTACGGCGCGTAGGTATTTCGCTCAGGCTGAGGTGGCAGCTCGAGAGTTGGGCGACCCGGTTGCGGAAGGTTTGGCCCTCCTGCGCACTACATTTGTCGCCCTGTACGGTGAGAAAAATCCTCGGGCTGGGCTGGAACTGGCTCGGCGCGCAGCGTCCACAGTTCAAGGATCCAGCCATGTTCTGGGCGGCTTGGCCGTACTGCACGCGGCGGAAGCCCATGCCATGCTGCAACACCGAAAGGATTGCGAAAGGGAGTTGAGCAACGCCGAACGGCACTTTGGTAAAATTTCTGAAGCGGACGCGGCAGCACCCCTTTTCTCGCCCAGCCAGTTCGGCCGGGTGGCGGGTTCGTGTTTTCTGTTTTTGGGCAACGCTTCTCGTGCCGAGGAGTATCTGGTGGACACCGTCAATGCGTTGCCAGACGGCTCGAAGCCTCACGCAGTTGCGCTGGCCAATCTCGCATTGGCTTGTATTAGACAATATAAGCTTGATGAGGCTATTGCAGCTGCCTATGCGGCGATTGACATCCTGGAGCGCCATCGAGGTGCTGGAGGGATGAACCTTGTGTTTCAGGCGGGGCGTGAACTCAAATCTTGGCGGGGTGTATCGGGGGTGCATGATCTCTACGATCGACTTATGGGTCTCATGGCAGCCTGATGCAGGAGCAAAAGGAGTTTCGGGTGAACAATGCGCATGTCCAACATGCCAAACAAGCGCTCCGCGAAAGGGTGTGGGACCTCCTGGAGTGCAGGCGTGCGGCCCCTACGGGCGTGGCAGGGCATATCCCGGATTTTGGTGGCAAAGATGTCGCAGCTGACCGGCTTGCCCAACATCCGGCCTGGGAAGCGGCGCGTGTTATCAAAGCGGTTCCCGATTTGGCTCAGCTTCCTGTTCGCATCCAGGCACTCGAAGACGGAAAGCAGCTTTATATGGCCTCTCCGAAGCTCGCTACGCAAAATCCGTTTTACTACCTGGACCCTGCAAGCCTTGCAGTGTCGCCGCGCGAGGCTGCTGCCCACCGCGCGGCGGCGAAGTTCGCGCGGCCGGTAGACCTGGATGAGATGCCGTCCGTAGATCTGGTTGTTTGCGGAAGCGTTGCTGTCAACCGTGAAGGTGCGCGAATTGGGAAAGGGGCGGGCTACTCGGACATTGAGGTAGCTCTACTCCAAGAAGCTGGTCTCTTGGGCCCGCATACTCTCATCGCAACCACGGTCCACTCCTTGCAGGTCCTCGATGAGGACCTACCAGAGACCGATCACGATTTCCGCGTAGATCTTGTCATCACCCCAGACGAGACATTTGAATGTGCACCCCGTGGGCGTCGGCCTGGAATTATCTGGGATCATCTTGCGCCGGAAGTGATTGCAGCAATCCCTGTGCTGGAAAGTCGCCGTCAAGCTGCCGGGGCGTAAAAGTCTCGCGTCTGCACAGAAGAGGGGCGAAGTGGGGGCAGTTGTGCGGATTGGGCTTCGATCTTTCTGTCTTGTCAGGGGTGATGTCACGGACCGCCGTGGGCGCCAGTATCGATGACGCAGAAGCGGTTGCCGTCCGGGTCGGCGAGCACTACGAAGTCGGCGTCGTCGGGGTAGAGGTCCCAGTCGACGCGCTGGGCGCCCAGGGACACCAGGCGCTCGACCTCCGCGGCCTGGTCGGCGGCGTCACCGGCGTACAGGTCCAGATGAATCCGTGGATGCTCCTGGACCGGCGTCTCGCTGAGGCCGAGTGACAGCTGGACGCCGGCTCCTCGGGTCGGGACCAGCACGACCCAGTCGGGTTCGATCTCCTCGCGGGGGACGTATCCCAGGGCCTCCATCCAGAAGGCGGCCGCACGTGGCACGTCCGCGACACCCAGTACGACGGATCCGATGCTCAGCACGGGTCAATTCTGGCCCGGGGCGACGCGGCGGATGGCGCGGCCCGCCAGGGTGTCCGTGCGGTGGCCGTCCTCGATGACGAAGCGGCCGTCGATGAGGACGTGCGGGATGCCGGTCGGGAGCGTGCGCGGGTTCTCGAAGGTGGAGCCCGCCGCCACCGTGTCCGGGTCGAAGAGGACGAGGTCGGCGCGGTAGCCCTCGCGGATGAGGCCGCGGTCGGGGAGGCGGAGGCGGGCCGCGGGGCGGCCGGTGAGGTGGGCGACGCACTCCTCCAGGGACAGGACGGCCAGTTCGCGGACGTAACGGCCCAGGTACTGGGGGAAGGTGCCGTATGCCCGGGGGTGGGGCTTCGCGCCGTGCAGGATGCCGTCGCTGCCGCCCGTGTGGACGGGGTGCTTCATGATCGCCTGGACGTTCTCCTCGTGGCCGACGTGCTGGAGGATCGTCGGGCCGAGCCGGTCGTCCAGGAGCAGGCGGCGGGCGGTGGTCCACGGATCCTCGCCGCGCTCGCGGGCGCTCGCGGCGACCGTCTTGCCGACGTGGCCGCCGAGGGACGGGTCGTTCACGCCCGAGATCTCGATCCGGTCCCACTCGATGGGCACGCCGTGGCAGCCGTCCGCCCCCTCGACCTCCACGACGTGGCGGATGCGCTCCGCCGTCGCGTCGTCGCGCAGCCGCGCGAGGGTCGCGTCGGGGCCGCCCTCGGCGGCCCAGCTGGGCAGCATGGCGGCGAGGGTGGTGCAGCCGGGGAGGTAGGGATAGGTGTCGAGGGTGATGTCGGCGCCGTCGGCGAGCGCGGAGTCGAGCAGGGCGAGGAGCTCGGGGGCGCGTCCCTTGTTGACACCGAAGTTCATGGTGGCGTGGGCGAGGTGGAGCGCGCAGCCCGCCTCGCGGGTGAGCGCCACCATCTCCTCGTACGCGCGCAGGGCGCCCGCGCCGTAGGAGCGGTGGTGCGGGCAGTAGTAGCCGTCGTACGCTGCCACGACCCGGCACAGCTCGGTGAGCTCGGAGTCGGTGGCGTACATGCCGGGCGTGTAGGTGAGGCCGGAGGACAGGCCTACGGCGCCCTGCTCCAGCCCCTCAGCCACCAGCTCCTTCATCCGCGCGATCTCGGCGGGCGTCGCGTCGCGGTCCTCCCAGCCGAGGGCGAGCATGCGGACGGTGCCCTGCGGGATGAGGTACGCGGCGTTGACGGCGATGCCCCGGCCGTCGAAGCCGTGGTCGAGCCGGTCCAGGTACTCGCCGACGGTGCGCCAGGTGAAGTCGATGTCGGAGCCGTCGCCGTTCCATCCGGTGATGGCGGTACGGATCTGGGCGAGCGTGCGGTCGTTGACGGGGGCGTACGACAGGCCGTCCTGGCCGATGACTTCGAGGGTGACGCCCTGGGCGGCCTTCGCCGAGTGGTCGGGGTCGCGGAGCAGCGCGAGGTCGCTGTGCGCGTGCATGTCGATGAACCCGGGGGAGAGGGCGAGGCCGTCGGCGTCCACGGTGCGGCGGCCGCTGGGGCGCGGGCCGCCTTCGGGGACGACGGCGGCGATCCGCCCGCCGTCCACGCCCACGTCGGCCCGGTAGGCGGCACCGCCGGTGCCGTCGATGACGCGCGCGTCGCGGATGACGAGGTCCATGCGGTGCCTTCTTCCTGTGTGCCGGTCGCGCCCGCAGCGCGCTGTCGTCCCCACCCACCCGCCCCTAGTTCCTACCGGAACCCTCGCGGGTCCCCGCACCCCGACGCCCGGAAGCCGG
>NZ_RIBZ01000055.1:0-15514 GCF_003721215.1 Streptomyces botrytidirepellens | reverse complement strand
CGGCGCGCACGTGGCGCGCGCGCTCGCCCGACGCGGGCCGGCCACCCGCGGACCGGCCGGGAGCGACGGACCGCACCTGCTGCTCGTCAGCCGGAGCGGCCCCGCCGCCTCGGGCGCGGCGGACCTGCGCCGGGAGCTGACCGAGCTGGGCGCGGACGTCACCATCGCCGCCTGCGACGCCGCGGACCGGGCGGGGCTGGAGGCCGTACTGGCGGACATCCCGGCCGACCGGCCGCTGACCGGGGTGGTGCACACGGCGGGTGTGCTGGACGACGGCGTACTCGACCGGCTGACCCCGGACCGCTTCGCCGCGGTGTTCCGCGCCAAGGTCGCGTCGGCCCTCCTGCTCGACGAGCTCACGCGGAACGCGGACCTGTCGGCGTTCGTCCTGTTCTCCTCCGTGTCGTCGGCCGTGGGCAATCCCGGACAAGCCAACTACGCGGCCGCCAACGCCTCACTGGACGCGCTGGCGCAGCGTCGGCACGCGCGGGGCCTGCCCGCGACCTCGATCGCCTGGGGAGGCTGGGGCGGCACCGGCATGGCCGCCCGACCGGGTTCCGAAGCATCCGGCGTCGCGCTCGCACGGCTGGATCCGCGGCTCGCGGTCTCGGCGCTGTCCGAGGCGGTCACCGAACCGCATCCGACGCTGGTGGTCGCCGACCTATCGCACCTCGCGTCGCAGGCCCCGCCCTCCGGCCTGCGCCGGACCCCACTGCTGGAAGAGCTGCCGTACGCACGGCGCGCGCCCCGCGAGGGCAGCGCACCGGCGCCGCGGCTGCGCGACCTCCCGGAAACCGAGCGGGCCGCGCGGGCGCTGGAGACGGTACGGGAGCGCGCGGCCGCCGTGCTCGGGCACCCGTCCGCGAACGCGACGCACCTGGTGCACGCGGACAAAGCCTTCCGGGACTCCGGATTCACTTCCCTGACCGCGGTGGAGCTGCGCAACCAACTCGCGGCCGAGACAGGACTGGCGCTGCCCACCGGCGTCGTCTTCGACTACCCGACCCCCCGGCTGCTGGCCGAACACCTGGTGGCCGGACTGGGCGGTGAACGGTCCGCCCCGGACGTACCGGCCCCGCCCGCGACACCGGCCGGGGCCGCCGACGAACCGCTGGCGATCGTGGGCATGGCCTGTCGACTGCCCGGCGGCGTGAACACCCCCGAGCAGCTGTGGGAGCTGCTGGCCGAGGGCCGGGACGCCATCTCGGACTTCCCCGCCGACCGCGGCTGGGACCTCGGCGCCTTCGACGGCGACGGGCCGTGGAGCGGCGCCCGCTTCGAGGGCGGGTTCCTCTACGACGCGGCCGAGTTCGACGCCCCGTTCTTCGGTATCTCGCCACGCGAGGCGGTGACCATGGATCCGCAGCAGCGGCTGCTGCTCGAAGTGTCCTGGGAGGCCGTCGAACGCTCAGGACTCGACCCGCGGGCCCTGCGCGGCAGCCCCACCGGGGTCTTCATGGGCAGCAACGGGCAGGACTACGCGCACGTGGTGACCGGATCCCGCGAGGACATGGCGGCCCACGCCGCCACCGGACTCGCGGCGAGCGTGCTCTCCGGCCGGCTGTCCTACACCTTCGGGTTCGAGGGCCCCGCCGTCACCGTGGACACCGCATGCTCCTCCTCCCTGGTCGCCCTGCACCTGGCGACGCGGGCGCTGCGCGCGGGCGAGTGCTCGCTGGCCCTGGTCGGCGGAGCGACCGTGATGACCGACTCGGCCAGCTTCGCCCGGATCTCCCGGCTGGGCGCGATCGCCCGTGACGGCCGGGCCAAGGCGTTCTCCGACGACGCGGACGGCACCGGATACTCCGAAGGCGTCGGCGTGGTGGTGGTCGAGCGCCTGTCGGACGCGCAGCGCAACGGGCACCGGATCCTCGCGGTGGTACGGGGGAGCGCGGTCAACCAGGACGGCGCGTCGAACGGCTTGACCGCGCCCAACGGCCCCTCCCAGCAGCGCGTCATCCGCCAGGCGCTCGCCGACGCGGGCCTGTCCGGCGCGGACATCGACGCCGTGGAGGCACACGGCACCGGCACCCGGCTGGGCGACCCGATCGAGGCGGGAGCGCTGCTGGCCACCTACGGCCGACAGCGGTCGGCGGACCGGCCGCTGTGGCTGGGCTCGCTCAAGTCCAACATCGGCCATACCCAGGCCGCGGCCGGGGTCGCGGGCGTCATCAAGACGGTGCTGGCCCTGCGACACGACACGCTCCCCCGCACCCTGCACGCCGACACCCCGTCCTCGCGGGTGGACTGGTCCTCCGGCGCCGTGGAACTCCTCACCGAGCAGCGGCAGTGGCCCCGGGCGGACCGGCCGCGCCGCGCCGGGGTCTCGGCGTTCGGCATCAGCGGAACGAACGCACACGCCGTCCTGGAGGAGGCACCCGACACCCGTGAACATCCCGCCCCCGAGACCGACGGCCCCGTACCGTGGGTGCTCTCGGCGCGGTCCGCGACGGCGCTCGGCGCACAGGCCGCACGGTTGCGGGCGTTCGCGCTGGAAGACCCGACATCCCCGCCCGCCGAGGTCGGATGGTCCCTGGCCACCACCCGCTCCGCCTTCGACCACCGTGCGGTCGTGCTCGGGAGCAACCGCGACGAACGCTTGCGCTCCCTCGACACACTGGCGGCCCAGGGCAGCGCTTCCGGCCTGGTGCGCGGGACCGCGCTGGAGAACGAGACCGGCCCGGTGTTCGTCTTCCCGGGCCAGGGCTCGCAATGGTGGGGCATGGGCCGGGACCTCTTCGCGGCCTCCCGCGTCTTCCGGAACACGGTGACCGCCTGCGCCGACGCACTCGCCCCCCACATCGACTGGTCGCTGACCGACCTGCTGGCCGGTACCGGGGATCCCGAAGCGCTGGAACGGGCCGATGTCGTACAGCCCGCGCTGTTCGCGATGATGGTGGCGCTGGCCGAACTGTGGCGCTCCCACGGCGTCGAACCCGGCGCCGTCGTAGGGCATTCACAGGGCGAGGTCGCCGCGGCTCATATCGCCGGCGCCCTGTCGCTCGAGGACGCCGCCACGCTCATCGCGCTGCGCAGCAGGACGATGCTGAAGCTCGCCGGGCACGGCGGCCTGATGTCGGTGGCCGCCCCCGCCGAGCGGGTGGGCCCGCTGCTGGAAGCCTGGCCGGGGAGGCTGTCCCTGGCGGTGCTGAACGGGCCCTCGACCGTGGTGGTCTCCGGAGACCCGGCGGCGCTGGACGAACTGATGCGGGAGTGCGAGACCCAGGGCCTGCGCACCCGCAAGGTGCGATCCGACATCGCGGGCCACGGACCGCAGGCCGAAGCCGTACGGGACGAGCTGCTGACCGTCCTGGCGTCGCTGCGCCCGGTGTCCTCGCGGGTGCCGTTCTACTCCACGGTGACCGGTGAGCGGCTGGACACGGCCACGCTGGACGCCGACTACTGGTACGCGAACCTGCGGCAGATGGTGCGCATGGAGCAGGCGACCCGGTCGCTGCTGGCCGACGGCCACCGGATCTTCGTCGAGACGAACCCCCATCCGCTGCTGGCCGGCGCGATCGAGGAGACCTGCGAGACGGCGGGTGCCGACGGGGCGGTGGTCCTCGGCTCGATCCGCCGGAACGACGGCGGCGCCCGGCGCTTCGTGACCTCGATCGCCGAGGGCTGGGTGCGCGGGCTCCCGGTCGACTGGCGTACGGTGCTTCCGGACGGTTGCGGCGGCCGCCCCGTCGACCTGCCCACCTACCCGTTCCAGCGCCGGCGTTACTGGCCGGAGCCCACAGCGGAGCGCGTGCAGGCCGTCGGTGGCACCGGCGCCACCGACGGTGAGGACGCCGCCTTCTGGACACTCGTGGAGAACGGCGACCTCGACGCGCTCTCCGCGGAATTGGGCGTCGACGCCGACGGCGGTCGGGAATCCCTCTCCGCCGTGCTGCCCGGACTGTCCGCGTGGCGCGAGCAGTACCGGCGGCGGTCGGCCGCGGGTGCCTGGTGCTACCGGGCCGACTGGACCCGGCTGCGGGAACCCGCGACCACCCCGCTCACCGGCAGGTGGCTCGCGGTGGTCCCGGCCGAATGCGAGGGCGACCCATGGGCCGAAGCGGTGCTCGACGCCCTGGGCCCGGACGTGGTGCGGATCAATGTGGAGTCCACCGAGGACATCGACCGCGAGCAGTTGGCGGCCCGACTGGCCCATGCCGGTGAGAACTCTCCTCACCCCGCCACGGAGTTCACCGGAGTCCTCTCGCTGCTGGGCCTCGCCGAGCGGCCGCACTCCGGGTTCACCTCCGTCCCGAGCGGACTGTCCGCGACCCTCGCCCTGGTCCAGGCGCTGGGCGACGCGCGGCTGCGCGCGCCGCTGTGGTGCGTCACGCGCGGCGCCGTCTCGGCCGCGCGGGACGACCGGGTCAGCCACCCGGCGCAGGGTGCGCTGTGGGGCTTCGGCAGGGTCGTCGCGCTCGAACAACCGGGTCTGTGGGGCGGCCTGGTGGACCTCCCGGAGACGCTGGACCAGCGCGCCGCCGCTCGCTTGGCCGGAGTACTGGCGGGCCTGGACGGCGAGGACCAGGTCGCGGTCCGCGCATCGGGCGCGTTCGGCCGTCGGCTGTTCCACGCCGAGCCGGCCTCCGCGCGGCCCGAGCGGCGGTGGCGTACCCGCGGGACCGTGCTCATCACCGGCGGCACCGGCGGTCTGGGCCCGTATCTCGCCCGGTGGGCCATCGAGCGCGGCGCCGGGCACGTCGTGCTCGCCGGCCGTCGTGGCCCGGACGCGCCGGGCGCCACCGCACTGCGCGCCGAACTGGAGGGCCTGGGCGCGCGGGTGACGGTCGTGGCCTGCGACGCGGCCGACCGCGACGAGCTCTCCGCCGTGCTGTCGGCCATTCCCGCCGAGTTCCCCCAATTTCCGCTGTCCGCGGTGATCCACGCCGCCGGGGTGACGGACGGCGACAGCGAAGCGGCGTCGCTGACCCCCGACCGGCTGGACGCGCTGATGCGGCCCAAGCTGACCGCCGCGCTCAACCTGCACGAACTGACCACGGATGCCCGGCTGGACGCGTTCGTGCTGTTCTCCTCGGGCGCCTCGGCCTGGGGCAGCGGCGGACAGCCCGGCTACGCGGCGGGCAACGCCTACCTCGACGCGCTGGCCGAACACCGCCGTGCCCGGGGCCTGACCGCCACGTCGATCGCCTGGGGCGCCTGGGGCGAGGCGGGTATGGCCACCGACCCCCACCTGGTGGAACGGCTGGCGAAGCGCGGCGTTCTGCCGATGGAGCCGCCCAAGGCCATCGCCGCGCTCCAGCGGGTCCTTGACGACGACCGGACCACCATGACGGTGTCGGCGATGGATTGGGCCGCGTTCGCCCCCAGCTTCACCGTGTCCCGTCCCAGCCCGCTGCTGTCCGGCCTGCCGGAAGCCCGCGAGCAGGTGCCCGCCGACGACACGGGGGAGGCCGGGGACGCCGGGGACAAAACCGCGGACGGTACGCCGTCGTTGCCGAACCGCCTCGCCGAACTGCCTGACGCGGAACGGCGCCGCGTCCTGCTCGACGCGGTACGGGCCGAGGTGGCCGCGGCCCTCGGCCACTCCGGAACGGACGCCGTCCCGGCCGACCGGGCCTTCCGTGACCTCGGCTTCGATTCGGTGAGCGCGGTGGAACTACGGAACCGGCTCAAGGCGGTGACCGGGCTGCCCCTGCCGGCCGCGCTGGTCTTCGACCACCCGAACCCCACCGCCCTCGCCGGGCACATCGGGGCCGAGCTGTTCCCCGGCACACGGGAGCCCGCCGAGGACCCCGAGGCCGAGATCCGCCGGGTCCTGGCTTCCATTCCGCCGAGCAGGCTGCGCAAGGCCGGACTGCTGGACCTGGTACTGGGACTCGCGGACAGCGGCGGTGACGACACCACTCGTGCGGCCCCCGCGCGGACCGGCCCCGAAAACGACCTCGACGACCTTGACGACCTCGACGACCTCGACGGCGAGAGCCTGCTGCGGCTGGCGGCCGAGACCACCACGGAATGACGCACGGCATGGCGCCCGGCGCTACAGCCGGACTCACGCCCGACCTGAGAGAACGTGCATGAACACCCCCAACCAGTACATCGAAGCGCTCCGGTCCTCCCTCAAGGAGAACGAGCGGCTGCGTCGGCAGAACCAGCAGCTGACCGCGTCGGCGGTCGAGCCGATCGCCATCGTCGGCATCGGCTGCCGGTTTCCCGGCGGCGTGGCCTCGCCCGAAGACCTGTGGCAACTGGTCGTCGAGGGCCGGGACGTGATGTCGGACTTCCCGGCGGACCGGGGCTGGGACCTGGCCAGGCTCGGCGGCGACGGGCGCGGCCGCAGCCTCGCCCGCCAAGGCGGCTTCCTCGACCACGCGACGGAGTTCGATCCCGACTTCTTCGGCATCTCGCCGCGGGAGGCGGTCGCGATGGACCCGCAGCAGCGGCTGCTCCTGGAGACCGCCTGGGAGGCGCTGGAACGGGCCGGGATCGCGCCGACGCGGCTGCGCGGCAGCCGGACCGGAGTGTTCGCCGGAACCACCGGGCAGGACTACGGCAAGGTGGTCGCTGCGGCCCGCGAGGACATGGAGATCTACTCCACCACCGGCCATGCGGCGGGCGTCATCTCCGGGCGGCTGTCGTACGTACTCGGTCTCGAAGGCCCTGCCGTCACCGTCGACACGGGCTGCTCGTCCTCGATGGTCGCGCTGCACTGGGCGGTGCAGTCACTGCGGTCGGGCGAGTGCACTCTGGCGCTGGCCGGTGGTGCGACCGTGATGTCCACGCCCGGCATCTTCGTCTCGTTCACCGCGCAGGGCGGGCTGGCCTCCGACGGGCGCTGCAAGCCCTTCTCCGACGCGGCCGACGGAGTCGGCTGGAGCGAGGGCGCCGGGGTGCTGGTCCTGGAGCGGCTGTCGGACGCCCGGCGCAACGGACACCCCGTGCTCGCCGTGGTGCGCGGCACCGCGATCAACCAGGACGGCGCCTCCAACGGCCTGAGCGCCCCGAACGGCCCCGCGCAACAGCGAGTGATCCGGGCCGCCCTGGACAGCGCCGACCTCACCGCGGATCAGGTGGACGCGGTGGAGGCGCACGGCACCGGCACCACCCTCGGCGACCCCATCGAGGCGCAGGCCCTGCTGGCCACGTACGGGCAGGAGCGCGAACACCCGTTGCTGCTGGGGTCGGTGAAGTCCAACATCGGCCACACCCAGGGCGCCGCCGGGGTAGCGGGCCTGATCAAGACGGTGATGGCGCTGCGGCACGGGGAGCTGCCGCGCAGCCTGCACTCCGAGCTGCCCTCCTCCAACGTGGACTGGACGGCCGGTGCGGTCCAGTTGCTGGCGGAGCACACCGCGTGGCCCGAGACGGGACGTCCCCGGCGGGCCGGAGTGTCGTCGTTCGGGATCAGTGGCACCAACGCGCACGTGATCGTGGAGCAGGCGTCGCCGCCGGAGCAGCGGGTCGAGGAGCCGTCGGTGGTGCCTGGCNGCAGGCGTCGCCGCCGGAGCAGCGGGTCGAGGAGCCGTCGGTGGTGCCTGGCGTGGTGCCGTGGGTGGTGTCGGGGCGGACGGCCGTCGCTTTGGATGCCCAGGTGGAGCGGCTCACCTCCGCTACGGACGGCAGCGGTCCGTTGGATGTCGGGTTCTCGCTGGCGACGGGCCGGTCCGCGTTCGAGCACCGGGCGGTGCTCCTGGCCTCTGAGGCGGGTGTGGTCGAGGCTGCGCGGAGTGTTGTCGGGGACGGGCCGTTGGCTGTGGTGTTCTCGGGGCAGGGTGCGCAGCGGCTGGGTATGGGCCGGGAGTTGTATGGCCGGTTCCCGGTGTTCGCGGAGGCGCTGGACGCCGTACTCGCGCACCTGGACGATTCGGTGCGGGGGGTGATGTGGGGTGATGATGCGGAGGCCCTGAACAGCACCGGATCGGCTCAGCCCGCGCTGTTCGCGGTCGAGGTGGCGTTGTTCCGGCTGGTGGAGTCCTTTGGTGTGCGGCCGGACTTCGTGGGTGGCCATTCGATCGGTGAGGTCGCGGCCGCCCACGTGGCGGGTGTGCTGTCGTTGGAGGACGCGTGTCGGCTGGTGTCGGCGCGGGCTCGGCTTATGCAGGCGCTGCCGGCCGGTGGGGCGATGGTGGCGGTGCAGGCGACCGAGGACGAGGTCGTGCCGTTGCTGTCCGATCGGGTGTCGGTCGCGGCGGTGAACGGGCCGTTGTCGGTGGTGTTGTCCGGTGAGGACTCGGCGGTGCTGGAGATCGCCGGGCGTTTCGAGGACCGTAGGACGAGCCGTTTGCGGGTCTCGCACGCGTTTCATTCGCCGCTGATGGATCCGATGCTGGACGAGTTCCGTACGGTGGTCGGGGAACTCACCTTCCACGAGCCCACGATGCCGGTGGTGTCGAACCTGACCGGTGCGGTGGCTGCGGCTGGGGAGTTGTGCTCACCGGAGTACTGGGTACGCCACGTCCGTGAGACCGTACGGTTCGCCGACGGGGTCCGGGCCCTGTCCGACGAGGGGGTACGGACCTTCCTGGAACTGGGCCCGGACGGGGTGCTCTCGGCGCTGGTCCGGGACTCGGCGCCGGACGACACCGTCGCCATCCCGACGCTGCGCAAGGACCGTGGAGAGGAACTCGCCCTCGTCACCGGTCTGGCGCGGCTGCATGTGACGGCCACGGCGGTCGACTGGCCCGTACTGTTCGCGGGCACGGGCGCGCGCCACGTGGACCTGCCGACCACGGTGTTCCAGCGCCGACGGTACTGGCCCTCGGGCACCGCGCGCGTCCGGGACGCCACCGGACTCGGGCTGGGTGCCGCGGACCATCCGCTGCTGGGCGCGGCGGTGGAGCTCGCCGACGGCGCGGGCGCCGTGTTCACCGGCCGCCTGTCCGTGCAGTCCCACCCCTGGCTCGCCGACCATGTGGTGCGCGGCCGCATTCTGGTGCCGGGCACGGCCTTCCTTGAGTTGGCGATCCGCGCGGGCGACGAGTTCGGCTGCGACCGGATCGATGAACTCACGCTGGCCGCGCCACTGGTGCTGCCCGAACAGGGTGCCGTACGGATCCAGGTGCGCGTGGGCGCCGAGCGCGGCGACGGCCGCCGTGCCATCACGGTGCACGCACGGACCGAAGCGGCGGCGGATGCCACTCCGTGGACCGAGCACGCCTCGGGCCTGCTCGGCCGGAGCGACAGCACGAACGAGGCGGGAACGGCATTCGACGCCACGGTGTGGCCGCCTGCGGGCGCCGAGCCGATCGAGCTCGGCGACTGCTACGCACACCTCGCCGACCTGGGCTTCACCTACGGCCCGGCGTTCCAGGGCCTGCGGGCGGCCTGGCGCCGGGGCACCGAGCTGTTCACCGAGGTCGCCCTCCCCCGGGAGGCCGAGACGGACGGCCCGGCGGATGCCGGTGCGTTCTGCCTCCACCCGGCCCTTCTCGACACCGCGCAGCACGCCTCGTCCTTCGCCGACCTCGGCGCGATCAGCGAGGGCGGCCTCCCGTTCTCCTGGCAAGGGGTATCGCTGTACGCGTCCGGGGCTACGACGGTGCGGGCCCGGCTGTCGCGGATCGAGCACGACGCCGTATCGATCGCCATCGCCGACACGGCCGGTGATCTGATCGCGTCCGTTGACTCCTTCGTCACTCGCCCGGTACCGGACGGTCGGCGGGACGACGGCCCGACGGCCGTGGACGCGGATTCGCTGTTCGGCCTCGACTGGGCGCCCGTACCGGCAGGGTCCGGCGCGGTCCGGGCGGGCTCCGTCGCCGTCATCCGGCCGGATGGCCACCTGGGCCCCGGCCAGCAGCCGAATCCCGCCGGTCACGGCCTGGCCGACGCTCTGCGGCGAGGCGACGCGGGCGTCGAGGTACACGCGGACCTGGACGCGCTCGTGGAGCACCCGGTCCCGGACGTGGTGCTGGCGGAGCTCGCGCCCGTACCCGGACAGAACACGATAGACGCCGTCCACGCCACGGTCGCGCGGGCGCTGAGGCTCGTACAGCACTGGCTGGCGGACGAGCGGTTCGCCGGTTCCCGGCTGGTCCTGGTGTCCCGGACCCCCGGTGACCTCGCCACGGCAGCGGCGTGGGGCCTGCTGCGGTCCGCGCAGTCCGAACACCCCGACCGCGTCATCCTGCTCCACCTGGATCAGACCCCGGGCGACGACGCGGTACCGGGGGCACTGCTGTCGTGGGCGCTGACCGTGCCGGAACCGGAAATCCTCATCCGCGACGGGCAGATCCTCGCCCCCCGGCTGTCCCGCGTGCCACACGGAACCGAGGCCGCCGGCTGGGACGAAACCGGTACGGTCCTGATCACCGGTGGCACCGGCGGCTTGGGCGCGGTGCTGGCCCGTCACCTCGTGACCGAACACGGTGTACGGGACCTGCTGCTCGCGTCGCGACGTGGAGCCGAGGCCCCCGGCGCCGCAGCCCTCGCCTCCGAACTGACCGGGCTCGGCGCGCGGGTACATACCGTGGCCTGCGACGTCGCCGACCGCCCCGCCCTCGCGGAGCTGCTGACCCGGCACGACGTATCCGCCGTGGTGCACACCGCCGGGGTGCTCGACGACGGCGTGGTCGGCGCCCTCACCGAGGAACGCGTCGGCGCCGTGCTGCGGCCGAAGGTCGACGCGGCCTGGCATCTGCACGAACTGACGCGTGACCTGGGCCTGGACCTGTCGGCGTTCGTGATGTTCTCCTCCGCCGCCGGTACCCTGGGCGGGCCGGGGCAGGCCAACTACGCCGCCGCGAACGCCTTCCTCGACGCCCTGGCCGAGCACCGCCGGAGCCTCGGGCTACCCGGGGTATCGCTGGCGTGGGGCCCGTGGGCCCAGTCCGACGGCAGCGGGATGACCAGCGGTCTGACCGAGATCGACAGAGCCCGCCTGAGCCGCTCGGGTTTCCCGCCCCTGACCGCCCGACAAGGCGTGGCCCTGTTCGACGCCGCGTTGGCCACCGGCCGGTCCGCGGTGCTCCCGATCAGGCTGGACCTGCCCACCCTGCGTGCGCGCGGAGAGGTCCCACCGGTGCTGCGGGGCCTGGTACGCACCCCGATCCGCCGTGCCACCAGCCCGACCGTCAATGTGGGTGACGGTGGCGGTGGTGGTGGCGGCCTGACCGACCGGCTCGCCGGACTGAGCCGTCCGGACCGTGACGCGGCGCTGCTGGAGCTGGTCCGCGGCCAGGTCGCGCTGGTCCTCGGCCACGAAAGCCCGGCAACGGTCGATCCCGTGCGGGCCTTCCGCGACCTGGGCTTCGACTCGCTCACGGCCGTCGAGTTGCGCAACGGGCTGAGTGCGGCGACCGAACTGCGGCTCCCGGCAACCCTGGTGTTCGACTACCCGACGCCGAAGGCACTTGCCGACCACCTGAGCCAGGAGCTCTCCGCCGGGCCCGCGGAGGCGGTGGCAGAGGGCCCGGTGAGCGCGCCGGTGCCGGTCGCCGACGATCCGGTGGTGATCGTGGGCATGGCGTGCCGCTACCCGGGCGGGGTCTCGTCCCCCGACCAGCTGTGGGATCTGGTGGCCGGAGGCGTGGACGCGGTGTCGGAATTCCCGACGGACCGAGGCTGGGATACGGACGGGCTCTACCACCCGGACCCCGAGCGCCCCGGGACCTCGTCGACCCGTGCCGGTGGCTTCCTGCACGAGGCTGCGCAGTTCGACTCCGACTTCTTCGGAATGAGCCCGCGCGAGGCCCTGGCGACCGACGCGCAGCAGCGGCTGCTGCTGGAGACGGTGTGGGAGGCGATCGAGCGCACGGGCATCGATCCGGTGTCGCTGCGCGGCAGCCGGACCGGCGTGTTCGCCGGGGTCATGTACAACGACTACCGGACCTTGCTCACCGGCGACGAGTTCGAGGCGTTCCGGGGCAACGGCAGTGCCCCGAGCGTGGCGTCCGGCCGGGTGTCGTACACGCTCGGGCTTGAGGGTCCGACGGTGACGGTTGATACGGCGTGTTCGTCGTCGTTGGTGGCTATGCATCTGGCGGCGCAGGCGTTGCGTGCGGGTGAGTGTTCGCTGGCGTTGGCCGGTGGTGTGACGGTGATGTCCACGCCGACGACGTTCGTGGAGTTCTCGCGGCAGGGCGGATTGGCGCCGGACGGGCGTTGCAAGTCCTTCTCGGACTCGGCTGATGGTGTGGGCTGGGGTGAGGGCGTCGGCATGCTGGTGCTGGAGCGGTTGTCCGATGCTGAGCGGAACGGGCACCCGGTACTCGCCGTGGTGCGGGGCAGCGCGGTGAATCAGGATGGTGCGTCGAATGGGTTGACTGCGCCGAATGGTCCGTCCCAGCAGCGGGTGATCCGGCAGGCGCTGGCCAGTGGCGGTCTGTCCGCGGTGGATGTGGATGTGGTGGAGGCGCACGGGACGGGGACGACGCTCGGCGACCCGATCGAGGCGCAGGCGTTGCTGGCCACCTATGGGCAGGACCGGGACCGTCCGTTGTTGTTGGGGTCGGTGAAGTCGAATATTGGTCATACGCAGGCTGCGGCAGGTGTCGCGGGTGTGATCAAGACGGTCATGGCGATGCGGCATGGGGTACTGCCGCGCACCCTGCACGTGGATGCTCCGTCGTCGCACGTCGACTGGACGGCCGGGGATGTCGAGCTGGTGCGGAACACCACCGCCTGGCCGGATTCGGAACATCCGCGCCGGGCGGGCGTCTCGTCGTTCGGCGTCAGTGGCACCAACGCGCACGTGATTGTGGAGCAGGCGTCGTCGCCGGAGCAGCGGGTCGAGGAGCCGTCGGTGGTGCCTGGTGTGGTGCCGTGGGTGGTGTCGGGGCGGACGGCCGTCGCTTTGGATGCCCAGGTGGAGCGGCTCACCTCCGCTACGGACGGCAGTGGTCCGTTGGATGTCGGGTTCTCGCTGGCGGCGGGCCGGTCCGCGTTCGAGCACCGGGCGGTGCTCCTGGCGGCTGCGGGCGCGGTCGTGGATGGTGTGTACGAGGTTGCGCGTGGTGTTGTCGGGGACGGGCCGTTGGCTGTGGTGTTCTCGGGGCAGGGTGCGCAGCGGCTGGGTATGGGCCGGGAGTTGTATGGCCGGTTCCCGGTGTTCGCGGAGGCGTTGGATGAGGTATTGGCGCACCTTGGTGATTTGGTGCGGGGAGTGATGTGGGGTGCCGATCCGGAGGCCTTGAACAGTACCGGGTGGGCCCAGCCCGCCTTGTTCGCGGTCGAGGTGGCATTGTTCCGGTTGGTCGAGTCGTTTGGGGTGCGGCCGGACTTTGTGGCGGGGCATTCGATCGGTGAGGTGGCGGCGGCGCATGTGGCGGGTGTGCTGTCGTTGGAGGACGCGTGTCGGCTGGTGTCGGCGCGGGGTCGGTTGATGCAGGCGCTGCCGCCCGGTGGGGCGATGGTGGCGGTCGAGGCGACGGAGGGTGAGGTCGCGCCGTTGCTGTCCGATCGGGTGTCGGTCGCGGCGGTGAACGGGCCGTCGTCGGTGGTGTTGTCCGGTGAGGAATCGGCGGTGCTGGAGGTTGCCGGGCGTTTCGAGGATCGTAGGACGAGCCGTTTGCGGGTCTCGCACGCGTTTCATTCGCCGCTGATGGATCCGATGCTGGACGAGTTCCGTACGGTTGTCGGGGAACTCACCTTCCACGAGCCCACGATGCCGGTGGTGTCGAACCTGACCGGCCGACCGGCAGACACTTCTCAGCTGTGCTCACCGGAGTACTGGGTACGCCACGTTCGTGAGACCGTACGGTTCGCCGACGGGGTCCGGACTCTGTCCGACGAGGGGGTACGGACCTTCCTGGAACTGGGCCCGGACGGGGTGCTCTCGGCGCTGGTCGGGAACTCGGCGCCGAATGGCACCGTCGCCGTCCCGGCGCTGCGCAAGGACTGGCCGGAGGAGACCGCGGCTGTCAGCGCATTGGCGCAGATGTACGTGAGGGGTGTGCCCGTCGACTGGCGGGCGTACTTCGCGGGCACGGGCGCGCGCCGGGTCGAGCTGCCCACTTACGCATTCCAGCACCGGCGGTACTGGCCTTCGGCGCCGACGGCGATCCGGGACGCCACGGGCCTGGGGCTGACCTCGGCCCAGCACCCGTTGCTGGGTGCGTCCGTTCCTCTGGCGGACTCGGATGGCGTGGTGTTCTCCGGTCGCCTGTCGTTGGCCTCGCACCCGTGGCTGGCCGACCATACGGTGATGGGCCGGATTCTGGTGCCGGGAGCCGCTTTCGTGGAGTTGGCCATCCGGGCCGGTGATGAGTTCGGCTGCGCACGGATCGAGGCACTCACCCTCGCCACGCCGCTCGTGCTGCCGGAACAGGGCGCAGTGCAGATCCAGGTCCGCGTGGGCGCCGCCGATGCCGACGACCGGCGCGCCGTCACCGTCCACGCCCGGCCTGAAGGCGCGGCGGGAAGTGCATCCGCGTCATGGACGCAGCATGCTGCGGGCACGCTCTCCGCCGAGTACGAGGCCGCAGGTGCTGAGGCGCCCGGACGTGAGGGCGCCGTGTGGCCTCCGGCGGACGCAGAGCCGATCGATCTCGACGATTTCTACGCGGCCAGGGCAGATTCGGGCTTCGACTACGGCCCGGTGTTCCAGGGCCTGCGGGCGGCCTGGAGGCACGGCGACGACGTGTTCGCCGAGGTGGGCCTGGGCGAGGCGGGCCTGAACGAAGGTGTCGAGGCACATGGCTTTGGGCTTCACCCGGCCCTGCTGGACGCGGTGCTGCACGCGACGGCCTTGACCATCGAAGACGACGTGCTCCCGTTCGTATGGGAGGGGGTCTCTCTGCACGCCGCAGGGGCGACGGCGGTACGGGTCCGGCTCTCCCACCCCGAGCCGGACAAGATCGCCATCGCGATCGCCGACATGGCCGGACAGCCGGTCGCCACGGTGGGCAGCCTGCTGGTGCGTTCGATCACGCCCGGGCAACTGGACGCGGTGGCCGTGCCCGAGCGGGACTCGCTGTTCCAGGTCGAGTGGACCCCGGCCGCGCCGAGTCGTGCGGTTTCCGGTCCGGTGGCCGTGGTCGGCCCCGATGGTGGTCTGGCCGATGACCTGGCGGGCCACGGAACCACCGTAGGCACGTATCCGGATCTGGCCGCGCTGGCTGAGGACGCGGTACCGGAGGTGGTGCTGGCGCTTGTCTCCGGTGACCGGTCGGAGAGCATGGTGGATGCGGTCCACGACACCGTGTCACGGGCCCTGGATCTGACACAGCGCTGGTTGGAGGGGGAGCGGTTCCTCGATTCTCGGCTCGTGGTGGTGGTCCGAGGTGCGGTTGACGACCCAGCCATCGCGGCCGCGCGGGGCTTGCTGCGGTCGGCGCAGTCGGAGCATCCGGGTCGGATTGGTCTGCTGGATCTCGGGAGCGGGGGTTGCTCGGGGGCGTTGCTGGCGGAGGCGCTGAGTGTGGCGGAACCCGAGGTTGCGGTTCGAGAGGGGCAGTTGGTGGTGCCGCGGTTGGCTCGGGTGGGTGTGTCCGATGCTGCGGTGCGGGTGTGGGATGGGCCGGGCAGCGTGCTGATCACGGGTGGTACGGGTGGTTTGGGTGCGGTGGTGGCGCGGCATCTGGTGGCCGAGCGTGGTGTGCGGGATCTGCTGCTG
>NZ_RIBZ01000043.1:0-2281 GCF_003721215.1 Streptomyces botrytidirepellens | reverse complement strand
CGGGGCCATCGGCGGGAGGGGGCGGGGTTGCGCCCACCCCCGCCCAGCACCACGCCACCGGGCGAACCGGGATCGAATTGGGGGCCGGGGCCACCGGCGGGAGGGGGCGGGGTCGTAGGGGTGGGGTCCTGGACGCTGCCGTGTATTTGTGGCGCCAATTCATCGTTCACCACACGGTCTACGGCACCGGCGCCAAAAATATACGGTCCAGGGCCCTGCCCCGGAGGCCCCGCACCCGGCACCCACACCTCACGCCGGCACCACCCGCACCTCGTGCACCCGACCCGCCACATGCACCCGCAAGGCCTCCGGCACCACCCCGCCGCCCGCCTGCCACGCGTACAGCGACGACGCGTACGCCGCAGGATCCGCATCCGCGCCCGCGTCTGCCGACAAACACAGCACGCCATCCCACCCCCGCACCCGCACCACGCAGCGGTCCGGGCCGGTCACGTACGCGGTCAGCGCGCAGTTCGGGTAGCGGCGCAGGACCTCCGCCGTCCCCGCGCCGCCCAGGCGCGGGTCGTCCGGGAGGCCCTCGCGGACGATCACGTCGGCTCGGGTCAGGTCGCCGGGGTCGCGGGTGTCCTCGTGGACGGAGAGGTGGGCGTCGCCGACCGCGTCGTAGGGGTGGCCGGTGGTGCGTTCGATCCGGACGTCGGAGCCGCTCACGCGCGTACGGACGTTCAGGGGTGCCGTGCGCCGCGGCGGGTCGTACCGCGGCAGGGGCAGCGGCTCCAGCAGGGCGGGGGCCGGGGGCTCGGGCAGGTCCATCTGGGCGTAGAAGTGCCGCCGCAGGAGCGCCGCCGACGCGCCCGGGGCCGAGCTGGTGAACTCGGCCGGGCCCGCGGCCGGGCGGTGCCGTGCCAGCAGCCGCTCCACCTGGTCCCGCAGCGGGCCGTGCGGATCGAGCCGGGGCGCGTCGCGGACGAAGGCCGCGAGCGGCGCCTCCGGGTCCAGCCGGTCCTGTGCGGCGGACGCCAGGAGTACAGGGGTGCCCAGGGCGGCCGCGTAGTACGAGACCGCCCCGAAGTCCCCGACGACGGCGTCGGCCGCGAGCAGGGCCTGCCGCCACGCGTGGACGGGGTCGATCAGGGTCAGCCCGCTGCGCAGGGCCCGGTCCAGCCAGACGCGGATCTGGCCCGGTCCGTGGCCGTACCAGATGTTGGGGTGCAGCACGGCCGCCAGCCGGTAGTCGTCGGCGGGCAGTTCGGCGGCGAGGCGGGGCAGCAGCCCGGGCAGGACGTCCTGGTCGCCGCCGTTGCCGAAGAAACCCTCCGGGTTCCAGGTGGAGTTCAGGACGACGAGGCGCTGGCCCCGGCGCACGCCGAGCGCCCGCCGGAACCGCTCCCGGTGCGGTGCGGCGGCCAGCATGCGGTCGAAGCAGGGGTCCCCGGCCAGGACGGACGCGGCCGCGGCCTCGGGGCAGGCCCGCCGCAGCCGCTCCAGCTGCTCGGGGTGGGACAGTACGAGCCCGTCCACGAACGGCTGCCCGTCCACCAGCAGCCATTCCGGCGACAGGCCGAAGGTCGGCTCACGGTTCCGAACCCCCGACACATGGAGCTTCTTCGTGTAGCCGACTCCGTGCGACAGGACGGTCAACTTGCCGTGGAGGTCGCTCAGCCGGCCCCCGAAGCTCGCGGAGACCGCCAGATCCACCGGTGTGGCCAGGGCCTGTTCCCACGGCAGCACCGGCAGCCCGAGGTCCGCGAACAGCTCCCGTATCCCGCCCTGGAAGGCGGACGACTCGGTCGAGGTGACCAGGAGCTGCACCCGGAAGTCGTCGTGGAAGAGCGGCAGCACATCCAGCAGCCGCCCGGCGGAGGTGACGTTGTGCACGACGAGGAGGACGCGCCGGTGCGCCGCGCGGCTCGCCCAGCGCTCCGCGTCGTCCCCGACCGGCACCCGTAGCGCCGGAGGATCAGCCGACGTCACCGGTCACGCCACCTCAATCCACCTCAATGCGTCAGCACTCGATGACGTTGACCGCGAGGCCGCCGCGCGCCGTCTCCTTGTACTTGACCTTCATGTCGGCGCCGGTGTCCTTCATGGTCTTGATGACCTTGTCGAGGGAGACATGGTGGCGGCCGTCGCCGCGCAGCGCCATCCGTGCGGCGGTGACGGCCTTGACCGCGGCCATGCCGTTGCGCTCGATGCAGGGAATCTGCACGAGCCCGCCGACGGGGTCGCAGGTGAGGCCGAGGTTGTGTTCCATGCCGATCTCGGCGGCGTTCTCGACCTGCTCGGGGCTGCCGCCCAGCACCTCGGCCAGGCCCCCGGC
>NZ_RIBZ01000049.1:0-18350 GCF_003721215.1 Streptomyces botrytidirepellens | reverse complement strand
CCGCGGTACCGCTCGCGGGGACCTCCAGCCGGACCGTCATCGAGTACGAGACGCTGGGCGCCGTTGCCATGACCGTCTTCCTCCACTGGTGCATTGTGTGTTCGTTCCGTTGATTTCGGTCCGCGGGCGGCATCAGGCCGTCGTCCCGGCGATGTGCTCCGGACGCAGCAGGGTCGCGAGCCGGTCGGCGGGCAGGAGGCCCTGCTCCAGGACGAGTTCGGCGACGCCGCGGCCGGTGGCGAGGGCTTCCTTGGCGATGCCGGTGGCGGCGGTGTAGCCGATGTGCGGGTTGAGGGCGGTGACGAGCCCGATGGAGTTCGCCACGCTCGCGCGCAGGGTCTCGGTGTTGGCGGTGATGCCGGAGACGCAGCGGGTGGCGAGGGTGAGGCAGGCGGCCTTCAGGTGGGTGACGCTCTCCGAGAGGGAGTGCAGGATGATCGGCTCGAAGGCGTTCAGCTGGAGCTGTCCGGCCTCGGCGGCCATCGTGATGGCCACGTCGTTGCCGATCACCTCGAAGGCCACCTGGTTGACGACCTCGGGGATGACCGGGTTGACCTTGCCGGGCATAATGCTGGAACCCGCCTGCACCGGCGGCAAGTTGATCTCATTGAGCCCGGCACGCGGACCGGAGGAGAGCAGCCGCAGGTCGTTGCAGCTCTTGGAGAGCTTGACCGCGATGCGCTTGAGCACACCGGACAGATGGACGAACGCCCCGCAGTCCTGGGTGGCCTCGACCAGATTGGCGGCCGTGACCAGCGGCAGCCCGGTGATGTCCTCCAAGTGGCCGCGGGCGGCCTCCGCGTAGCCCTTCGGGGCGTTGAGGCCGGTACCGATCGCGGTGGCGCCGAGGTTGATCTCGTGCACCAGACCGGAGGCCTCCAGCAACCGGCTCTGGTCCTCCTCCAGCATCACCGCGTACGCGGAAAACTCCTGGCCGAGGGTCATCGGCACCGCGTCCTGGAGCTGGGTGCGGCCCATCTTCAGGATGTCGCGGAACTCCTCGGCCTTGGCGGCGAAGGCCTCGCGCAAGACGGTCATCGCGTCGAGGAGTTCCCGTACGGCGATGATCGTGGCGACCTTGACGGCGGTCGGGTAGACGTCGTTGGTGGACTGGCTGAGGTTGACGTCCTCGTTGGGGTGCAGGTGGGCGTAGTCGCCCTTTTCGTGGCCCAGGATCTCCAGCGCCCGGTTGGCGATGACCTCGTTGGCGTTCATGTTGGTCGAGGTCCCGGCGCCGCCCTGGATCACGTCCACGGTGAACTGGTCGTGCAGTCGGCCGTCCCGGATCTCCCGGCACGCGGCGGCGATGGCGTCGGCCTTCTCCGGAGCCAGCAGTCCGAGATCCTCGTTGGCCCGTGCCGCGGCCTCCTTGACCGCGGCGAGGGCGTTGGTCAGGTGCGGGTATGCGGAGATCGCCGTACCGGTGATGGGGAAGTTCTCCGAGGCGCGCAGGGTGTGGATGCCCCAGTACGCGTCGGCGGGCACCTCCCGGTCGCCGAGCAGATCGTGTTCCCGGCGATGACCGGTAGTCATGGACACATCAGTTCCTTGCAAAGGGGTGGTGGGGATTCGGACGAAGGAGGGCATCACATGAGCACGGGACCCCTGCGGGCGCGGGGACGCCGGCCGGCTCGGAGCCCGGGGCCAACGGCGGTCCTTGCCGTTGCGTTCATGGAAGACCACTTTGGAGAGCCGATCCTGTGAAGTCCATCGGCAATTTCCCAGGTTGCCTGTGAAGCTCTGCTTCACAGATGCCGTCCCGTCTGGTGAACTGCCTCATGTGATCGATCCACGGAGACTGCGGGTGCTGCGCGCTCTGGCCGAGCACGGCACCGTCACCGCCGCCGCTCAGGCTCTCTACCTGTCCCCATCAGCGGCTTCGCAGCAGCTCGCGGCGCTCGAGGCGGAGGTCGGCCACGCGCTGCTGGAGCGGCGCGGCCGGACCGTCCGGCTCACGCCCACGGGCGTCGTACTCGCCGACCACGCGGCGAGGATCGCCGCGCAGCTGGAGCAGGCGGAGGCCGACATGGCCGCCAGCTCGGCGGGGCTGGCGGGCGAGGTGACCATCGCCGCGTTCGCGAGTGCGATCACCGAAGTGGTGGCCCCGACGGTGGCGGCGCTACGGAAACGCGCCCCGCAGGTGCGGATCCGCGTGAAGGACGCCGAGGGGCATGCGAGCCGTCGGCTCCTCATCGACGGCGCGGTCGACATCGCCCTGGCGGTGGAGCACCGGGACACCCCCGGCCAGAACGGCGAGCAGCTGCTCCGTAAGCCGTTGTACGCGGAACCGTTCGATGTCGTCCTGCCGGCCGACCATCCGCTGGCCTCCGCCCCGGAGCTGGCCCTGACCGACCTGAGAGCGGATCCATGGGTCACGCCGTGGCCCGGCAACCCGGTGCATGACGTGGTCATGCGCGCCTGCGAGGAGGTGGGTTTTCAGCCTCGGGCGGAGTGCCTGGCCGATGACTCCCGGGCGGTGTGCGCACTGGTCTCCGCCGGTTCCGGGGTGGCGATGGTGCCCCGTTCGGCGCTCCACGGCATCGCTTTCGGCGGCGCCGTCGTACGTCCGGTCAGCGGTTCCCGTCCGACGCGGCGGGTGTTCACGGCCGTCCGGCGCGGCAGCGAGAGCCACCCGCTGCTCCAGCTGGCGCTGCGCGGGCTGGGCGACCAGGCGGCCGACCTCAGCTCCTGACCGGAGGGGGCGACGGCCGCCGGGTCCTGGAAGCGTGCGTGCGGTACTACCGGTATCCGAGGGGGGAAGTGCTCACAGCTTTTCGAAGGGGTCGTGCTCGGCGAGGAGCTTCTCCACCCGCGCCTGGTCGACCCGGCTGACGAGCTGCCCGGCCTCCTGCCGGTCCCGGATCACCTTGGCCAGGGTGAACGCGGAGGTCACCAGGTAGAGCACGGCGATGGCCAGGAAGCCTCGTACCCAGGCGTCGGCGTTCAGCCGGAAGATGCCGATGGCGGTGGCCGCCATGGCGATGGAAAAGGAGGCGACCGCCTGACCGTAGAACGCGGTCGTACTCTGCTGCTTGACCGGTGTCTCACTCATGGGCAAAGAATCGGCGGCCGCCGTCGGCCCCACATCCGTCCGGATACTCAGGTACGTACTCAGATCGGGCGCACACCACAGGGCCCTCGCCCGTGCCTCGCTTTCCCCCGTTTCCCCGGTTCATTGTTTCGCGCGGCGAATTGGGCTGCGCAACAACGCAGGTGGGCGCCAGTCTCGAAGAACGCGGGCCCGGATTGCGGATCGGAACGGGGGTGGGCCCGACACGCGCCCTGCGGCGGAGAACGGCAGGGACGAACCAGCACTCGCGATCAGTGGAGGGAACCCATGCGATCGAGGTACTCAGCCATCGTGGCCCTGGCGGTGGGGGCCGCCGTCGTGCTCCCGGGGACGGCCGCGGCGCAGGCGGCAGCCGGTGGAGGCACCGGCGCGGAGCAGACCACAGCGCAGCTACGCCCCATGGGCAACTGTTCCATCGGCGGCCATATCTGCGGAAATGTCTACAACCGCGACAATCGGTATACGCTTATGATCACGAATGACTGGGGGAAGCACGGCAACTCCTCGACGTGGCGCACCCTCAAGCCCGGCCAGAACGGGCATCACGTGGGCGTGAAGGATGTCGACGGGTACTGGGTCGGCCCCGGGTGCAAGGCCAAGCGTTCGCTGGGGATGAGGACGGTGGGGCCCGGCTGGCACAAGGTGCGGGACGGCCAGAAGATCCAGATCGTCGACATCCGCTGCTGACCGGTCCGCCCGCCCGGTCGTGCGCGACCGTGGGGGCGGTACCCGGGCGGCGTGCCCCGCGGTCAGACCGCGGGGCACGTCGTGCGGTATGCGGTGCCGGGGATCAGCTGCCGCCACTCCTGTGGGGTGAGATTGCGGCCGGCCGTGCGGCACAGCTGCGCCGAGGTGTGCCGGGGGTCGGCGTTCCACAGCAGGACGGACTGGTCGTCCCCTCCGGTGGCCAACGTGCGGCCGTCGGGGCTGAAGGCGAGCGACCTGACCTGCTTGGTGTGCCCGGTCAGCAGGGCCAGCGGGCTGCGCCGGGCGATGTCCCACAGCATCACCGACTTGTTCGAGTTGGCCGTGGCGAGCATGCGGCCGTCCCTGCTGAACGCCAGCGCGAACGCGGGTCCGGTGCTGTCGGCGAGGGTGGCCACGCGGGTGCGCTTGGCCACGTCCCACAGCATCACCTTCTGATCGATTCCGGCGGTCGCCAGCATGCGGCCGTCCGGGCTGAAGGCCACGGATCTGAGCTGTCCCGTATGCCCTGACAGGGTGGCCAGCCTGGTCCGTCCCGCCACGTCCCAGAGCGTCGCTTTGCGGTCCTGGTTGGCGGTGGCGAGGAGTCGGCCGTCGGGGCTGAAGGCCACGCCGTTGACGGCCGTTTCGGCTTCTCCGGACGCCGCGGTCAGGGAAGCCAGCCGGGTGCGGCGGGCGGCGTCCCACAGGATGACCTTCTTGCCCGCGCCGCCCGTCGCGACGAGGCGCCCGTCCGGGCTGTACGCGACGTCCATGACGCGACCGGCGTGCCCGGTACGTCTGGCGGGCGGGCCGTGGCCCGCACCGCTCCAGAAGGTCAGGACGTGGTTGCGGGTGCTCGCGGGCCGCCCGTCGGTACCGCTCACGGTGGCGAGGGTGCGTCCGTCGGGGGCGAACGCCACGGCGTGTACGGGGCCGGATCCGCTGGTGAGCGTGGTGCGGCGGGTGCGGCGCCTGCTGTCCCAGAGCACGACGTCGTCGCCCCCGGCGGTGGCGAGCGTGCGGCCGTCCGGGCTGAAGGCGACGTCGTTGATCCGGTCGCGGTGGCCGGAGAGGGGGATCCGGGCCGTGTCCCAGAGCACGACCTTGCCGTCCTCGCCCGCGGAGGCGAGGAGGGAGTCCCGTGGGCTGAAGGCGAGCGTGTAGACGTTGGTGGTCTGCCCGGTCAGCGTGGTCAGGCGGGTGGCACTGCGGGAGTCCCACAGCATGACCGACTTGTCGTGCCCTCCGGTGGCGAGGGTCCGCCCGTCGGGACTGAAGGCCACCGCTCTGACCTCGCCGCTGTGTCCGCGCAGGGTGGCGACGCGGGTGTGGCGTCGGACGTTCCACAGCCTCGCGGTCCAGTCGTCGCTCGCGGTGGCGAGCGTGCGGCCGTCCGGGCTGAAGGCGACGGCGTCGACGGACCGGGTGTGGCCGGTGAGGGTGGCGATCCGCTTTCCCGTGGCGGTGTTCCACAGCATCACCTTGTGGTCCGCGCCTGCGGTGGCCAGGGTGCGGCCGTCCGGGCTGAAGGCGACCGCCCAGACGATGCCGGTGTGGCCGGAGAGGGTGAGCCGCCGGGCGCGGCGCTCGGTGTCCCAGAGCCTGACGGTGTGATCGGCACCGGCGGTGGCCGCGGTTCGGCTGTCCGGGCTGAAGGCGATGCTCTTGATCTGCCCCTTGTGGCCGGTCAGGGCGGCCGATGGTCTGCGTGCCGCGGCGTCCCAGAGGACCAGCTTCCCGTCGTTGCCCCCCGTTGCGAGCGTACGGCCGTCCGGGCTGTAGGCCACCGCGCGCAGCCAGGTGGAGTGTCCGGTCAGGGTGGCCAGCCGCCGTCGTGCGCCCGTGTCCCACAGCGTCAGCGTGCGGTCGCGGCTGACGGTGGCGAGGGTTCCGTCGGGGCCGAAGGCGGCCTCGGAGACGGCGTCGTTGTGGCCGGACAGCTCGGCCCGGTAGTACTGACGTGCAGAGATAGTCAGCATGGCGCTGCGCGCTTCGAACGTCCGCGCGGTACGGAAGGCCTCCACGCTCAGCAGCATGGCCGCGGCGGGCCGGGATTCGGCGAGGCCGAGGGCCTCGGCCGCCAGTTGCCGTGATACGGCGACCCGGTGGGCCTTCAGGGCGTCCCGCCGCTGTTGCAGGGCGACCACGCTGACGCCGGTGACCACGAGCAGCAGCAGTGCGAGGCCCGCGGCGAGAAGGCGCAGATGGCGGTGGCGCCGCACGGCGGCGGCCCGCTCGCTGTCCGCCAGGGCGACGCTCGCGTCGAGGAACGCGCGCTCGGCCGCGTTCAGTTCGTCGCGGCTGCCGTCGCGGGAGGCCCAGTCGCGGAGTATGGCGAGCCGCGTTCCCCGGAACAGGGCACCGGAGTCGCGGTCGAGCTCGGTCCATGCCTGGGCGGCCTCGGTCAGGTGCCGGTGGACGCGCAGCCGCTCACGGTCCTCCTCGACCCAGGCGCGCAGCCGCGGCCACCCGCTGATCAGCGCCTCGTGCGCGAGATCGGCGGTGTCCTCGTCCAGGGTGATCAGCCGGGCGCGGGTCAGCTGTTCGAGGACGATGGACAGGTCCTCGGGGGTGGCGGTGCTGTCCAGTTCGGACCGGTCGACGGGGCGGCGGGTGTCCTGGGCGCCTTCGCCTGGGGTGATGAGCCTGAGCAGGACGCGGCGGGCGATCTCGGCGCGTTCGGGGGTGAGGTCGGCGTAGGTGCGCTCCGCGGTGCGGGCGATGGCGCCGTGCAGGCCGCCCGCGGCCTCGTAGGCGGTCTCGGTCAGGGCGCGGCCACGGCGGCGGCGCCATGTCTCCAGCAGTACGTGGGACAGCAGGGGCAGTCCCCCGGGCTCGTCGGTGACCTCCTCGATGAGCCGGGCGGTCAGGGAGCGTTCCACGATGAGTCCCGCGGCGGCGGCCGGTTTCACGATCGCCTCGCGCAGCTCGGCCGGGCTCATCGGGCCGACCAGCAGGGTCGCGGTCCGCAGCGCGTCCGTGAGCCCGCGGTGTTCGGCGCAGCGCCCGAGGAAGTCGGCGCGCACCGCGATGATCACGCGTAATCGGCTCCCGGGTTCGCGTGCCGCCTTCAGCAGGTCGGTGAAGGCCGTCCGCTCCGCGGGGTCGGCGCACAGCGTGAAGGTCTCCTCGAACTGGTCGACGACGACCACCGTGTCGCCGTCGGCGTCCTTCGGTGTGAGCCGTCCGGCGTGGGTACGGGCGGGGTGCGGGCCGGGCGTGAAGATGCGGATGGCCGCGGGGCGTTCGTCCTGCGGGGTGGCGTTCTGGAGGGCGGGGATCAGCCCGGCGCGCAGCAGCGAGGACTTTCCGCTGCCGGAGGCGCCGACGAGGGCGGTCAGGCGGTGCTTGCGCGTCATTTCGAGGAGGTCGGCGATCAGCTCGTCGCGGCCGAAGAACCGCGCCTGATCGCGGAGTTCGAACCGGGCCAGGCCCTGGTAGGGCGGCTCGGCGTCGTCGTGTTCGGCCGCCTCGGCGGCCACTTCTTCGGCCGTCTGCCTCCAGCGGCGTTCCCATTCCTCCGGGTCTCCCCCGCATCCCTCGACATAGGCCAGGGTGACCTGGAGCGAGGGCAACTGCTCGCCGGAGGCGGCTCTGGACAGGGTGGAGACCGTGTACGGCGTCCGCCGGGCCAGAACGCGGTAGGTGACGTCGGCCTCCTGGCGCAGCTTGCGCAGCTCCAATGCGAACCGCTGTACGGGCCCGGCGCCCGGGTCCAGCGGCGCTTCCGGTCGGCCCACTCGAAGCCCCTTTCCCCGCTCCCCGTCCTCCACAACCTACGGAGCCGCAAAAGGGCTGGGCAAGGCCACGTCGAGGGCAGGACATCGCCCTCGGTGACTGCCTCACCTGTGACGACGTGATTGTTGCGGGCTGCGGATCGGGGCTGCGCAACAAGGCGTACGCCGCCGAGAGTCGGTGACGTACGGCGTCGCCCGGCTCACAGCGGGCCGGGCGGCGCGCCGGACCGGACGAAAGGGAAACATCACCATGTCGATCACGATCCGCACCGCCCTGGCAGCAGTCGCGCTCGTCGGCGGTACCGCTCTTGCCGCGGTGCCTGCGGCGTCCGCCGCCGATTCCGCGCCCGCGGCCCACAGCGCCCAGGCCGGTGGCTTCCACATGTACCAGCACGACAACTACAAGGGCGGCTGGGCGCACGTCACGGGCACCGACAAGGACCTCCGGAACAACTACTGGGACAGGGGAGGGAAGGTCGACAACGGCACCAGCTCGGTGAAGAACCAGACGCGCAAGTACGTGGACATGTACCAGAACATCCGCAACGCCGCCGGCCGGTGCACGGGTGCGCACACGACGTCGTACCCGGGCACCAATGACCCGGACCTGAGCAACGACGCGATCAAGGACAACCGCCTGAGCTGCGTCATCTTCCGCTAGGTCCGCCGGGTGGGGGTGGCGCCCATGCCGACCGGCGGGCGCCACCCCCACCGCACGAGCGCACTGGAAGGAAGAGGAGCGACCGGAGGGGCCATGACCATCCGTTCCAGCGCGGTCCGCTCGGGCGCGGGCCTCCTGCTGCTGTGCACCGTCGCGACGGGGTGCGCCACCACGGCACCGGCCCGGAAGCCGCCACCCGGCGAAGTGGCGGTGCCGGCCATCGGCGCCGAGGCCCGGGGCCTCGTCCTGCCGTTCGACGCCTATGAGTTGTCCGACCGGGACATCCACACGATCGAGTCCGCCGAAGACCTCCTCCTGCGCCGTTGCATGCGCGATCGGGGCATGGGCTGGAAGCTGCTGCCCCGCGCGGTCGGCAAGGACCTGGCCCCACCGAACCGCACCCGCTACGGACCGGTCGAGGCCGAGGTCGCCCGCCGCTTCGGGTATCACGTGCCGCCCGCCCTGCCGACCGCCGCGCGACGCGAGGCGGCGGGCACGTCACGGGACGCCGGGCTGACGTCCCGGCAGCGCCGGGCCGCGTACGGGAGGGACGGCACGGGAGGGTGCTGGAAGGCGGCGCACGCGCGACTGCTGCGCGGCGCGCCGACGTCCGATCACTCCTTGTTCAACCGGCTGGTCACGCGCGACTTCGAGCGGTCCCGGCGCGACGCGGCCGTCCGCCGGGGCGTGCGCGCGTGGAGCGCCTGCCTGCGCGCGGAGGGCTTCCGTCACGCCGACCCCCTGAGCGTCGCGGACAAGCCCGTGTGGGCGAGGTCGTCCCGCCCGTCGCCCGAGGAGATCCGTACCGCGGTCGCCGACGTACGGTGCAAGGGCAGGACGGGGCTCGTCGAGATCTGGCGCACCGCCGAGGCACGTCTCCAGACGGAGACCATCCGCGCGCACGCCCGGAGTTTCCGCGCGCTGAAGGCCGCCAAACAGCACTGGCTTCGCGCGGCCGAACGCGTTCTCGCCCGACGGGGCGCGGACGGCCGTGGAAGTGGCCTGTGAGCCCGTAAGCCCGTGAGGGTTCTCAGGGGCGGGTCGGGACGCCGGGCAGGCCCGCGCTGCCGGGCAGCGGTGTAGTGGCCGGGCGGCCCGCGAGCACCTCGAGGATGTTGTCGACGGCGAGGTCGACCATGGCGGCCCGGGTGGCCTCGGTGGCGGAGCCGATGTGCGGGAGCGTCGCCACGCGCGGCTCGCCGACCAGGGGGGACAGGTCGGTGCCCATGGGTTCGCGCTCGTAGACGTCCAGGCCCGCCGAGTGGATGCCTCCCTCGCGTACGGCGTGGAGCAGGGCGTTCTCGTCGATGACACCGCCGCGGGAGGTGCTGACCAGGGTGGCGGTGGGCTTCATGGCCGCCAGCTCGGCGGCGCCGATGAGGTGCCGGGTCTCCGGGGTCAGCGGGACGTGCAGCGAGACCACGTCGGCCTCGGCCAGGAGGGTGGGCAGGTCCACGGCCTTGGACGGCGGGTCCTGGGTGTCGTCGGGCGCGAAGGGGTCGTGGTGCAGTACGCGCATGCCGAAGCCCTGGGCGCGGCGCGCGACCGCGCGTCCGATCTGGCCGAAGCCGACCAGGCCGAGGGTCGCGCCGTGGATGTCCAGGCCCAGGTAGTCGTCCATCCGGAACAGGTCCCACCGCCCGGCGGCGAGGGAGTCACTGGCGGCGCCGAGGCGGCGGCGGGCCATGAGGATGAGGCCGAAGGTGAGGTCGGCGGTGGTCTCGGCGAGGACACCGGGGGTGTGGGTGACCACGACTCCGCGCTCGGCCGCCGCCTCCCGGTCCACGCCGTCGAAGCCCATGCTGGCCAGTCCGACGACCTTCAGCGAGGGTCCGGCGGCGTCGAGGAGGGCGGCGTCCACCCGGTCGTTGCCCAGGCAGAGGATGCCGCTCGCCCCGGCGGCGAGTTCGTGCAGTTCGGCCGGTTCAGGCTTGCCGTGGCCGTCCCAGCGCACCAGGTCCGACCGGGCCGCCAGCCGGTCCAGGCCCTGGCCGGGCAGGGCGGGCCGGGTGGTGAGCACTCGCTGGGTCATACGCCACTCCTCGGGCTTTTCCACTGAATGGAAAACACATCTACTCAACGGAAAGCATCGTCAGGACCGCGACCGACCGATGTCAACCACTGGATGAAAATCGATTCCGCAGAGTGGTAATTTGCACAGCGTGAGCACCAGCGATGTCCCGGCCGACGTCCCAGCCGATGTCCTCGGCCGGGCGATCCGGCTGCTCGTCCTGGTCGGCGAGCACCCGCACGGCATCACGCTGTCGGCACTGGCCCGCGAGAGCGGCGTCCCCGTCAGCACCTCGCACCGGCTGGTCAACTCCCTCTGCCGGGAGGGCCTGGTGGAGTTCGAGGCTGCCGGAAAACGCTACAAACCGGGGTTGCGGCTGTTCCAGCTCGGCCAGCAGGCGGGCCAGGTGTACGGTTTCGCGGGCACCGCCCTCCCCGTGATGCAGCGCGTGACGCGGCAGACCGAGGAAGCCACCCTCATGTCCGTCCTCGACGGCACACGCCACCTGTACGTGCACTACGTGGACGGCCCCCAGCCGGTCGGCGTGCGCAGCGATCCCGGCCGCCACGGTCCGCTGCACTGCACCTCGATGGGCAAGGTCCTCATGGCCTTCGCGCCCGACGACGTACGCACCGACCTCCTGGAGCGCGTCGACCTCACCCCGCACGGGCCGAACAGCATCACCGACCGCGACGCCCTGCGCGCGGCCGTCGCCCGCGCCGCCGAGCGTGGCTACGCCACGGCCGATGAGGAACACCACCGCGGTCTGCGCGCCGTCGCCGTCCCGGTCCTGCGGCCCGACGGAAGCGTCTTCGCCGCTCTGTCCACCGCGGCGCCCGCCTTCCGCCGCAGCGTGGACGATCTGGTCGCGCTGGTGCCGCTACTCCAGTCGGCGGCCTCCGAGCTGGGTGTCCGGCTGCCCGCACGCTGATTTTGGCTACACACGGTGCGCTACCGGTAGCTCACATGCGCCCGAATTGAGCTGACATATTCGTGGATACTGGGGTCAGGTCGCGTGCTCACAGCGCACCGCGATGACGCAGCGACACCCTTCGCATCAACCTTGTCCGAGGGGGTTGACGCCCTCCGAGGTGGTAGCGAAACTCTTCTCATCTGAGAACTGATTCTCGCTCCGGGTCGGGCCGTTCCGGAACCGGCCGGGTGTCATCGGCGATCAGGTGATCGGAGAAAGACTTGGCCACTACCACCGCCGCGCCGTCGGAAGTCGGACGGACCACTGTCAGGCGCGCCACCGCCGCCGGTGCCATCGGCTCGTTCGTCGAGTGGTACGACTACGGCATCTACGGCCTCCTCGCCGGGTCCGTCTCCGTCGTGTTCTTCCCCGGGGACGCCGATTCCGCGCTGCTGCTGACCTACGCGGGATTCGCCGTCAGCTTCGCCATCCGCCCGTTCGGGGCGGCGATATGCGGCCACTTGGGCGACCGGATGGGCCGCAAGCGGCTGCTCGCCGTGCTCATCCTGCTGATCTCCGGGGCGACCGCCGCCATCGGTGTCCTGCCGACCTACGCGGCCATCGGCTGGGCGGCGCCCGCCCTGCTGATTCTTCTGCGTATGCTCCAGGGGTTCTCGGCGGGCGGAGAGGTCGCCGGGGCCATGTCCTTCGTCGCGGAACACGCCGAGGACAAACGGCGCGGGTATACGACGAGCTGGCTCCCCGTGGGCTCCTTCGTGGCGCTGCTCGTGGGTTCGCTCATCTCCCGGCTCCTGATCGACACCGTGGGCCAGGACGCCATGAACAGCTGGGCCTGGCGGGTGCCGTTCCTGATCGCCGTACCGCTGGGAGCCGTCGGCTTCTACATCCGCGCGAAGCTGGAGGACACCCCCAGATTCCAGGCGATCATCGAATCGCGGAACGTGGCGCGCAACCCCCTCAAGGAGGCCCTGACCTCCGGGGAGCACCTCAAGGCCATCGGTCTGGCCATCGCGCTCCCGGCGCTCAACGGGCCGGGCTACTACATCGTGTTCGTCTACATGCCCACGTATCTGGCGCAGGAGCTGAAGTTCACCCCGTCGAACGCGCTCCTGGTCACCGCGGCGGGACTGCTCGCCATCAGCGTCACCATCCCCCTCATGGCGCGGCTGTCGGACCGGTTCGGCCGCAAGCCCCTGCTGGCGGGCTCGTCGCTGGCCATGGCGGTCCTCGGGTACCCCTGCTTCCAGCTCATCTCGCACGGCAGCGTGGCGGCGGCCGCGCTGGGCGCCGTCCTGCTGGCGGTGGCCTTCGCCGGACACGCGGGCGTCATCCAGGTCGCCCTGACCGAGCTGTTCCCGACCCGGGTGCGGTACAGCGCCTACAGCATCGGCTTCAGCATCACCACCGCCCTCTTCGGCGGCGCCGCTCCCCTGCTCATGACGTATCTGATCGACCGGACCGGCGACACGAGCGTGCCCAGCTACGCCGTCGTCCTCACGGCGCTCATCACCTTCGTCACCACCCTGGCGCTCAAGGAGACGTCGGGAAAGCCGCTGCGCGACAGCTGATCCCCCTTGTCCTCACACTTGTCCTCACAGTTTGGAATCCCGATGACGGAGAACACCCACGTGAGCGCCCGGTCCCGCTGGCGGGTGGGGTTCGACATCGGCGGCACCTTCACCGACCTGGTCCTCCTGGACGACGCCACCGGCGGCACCTACCGGCACAAGACCCTCACCACCCCGGCCGACCCCTCCGAGGGCGCCTACGACGGGCTGGTCAGCCTCCTCGAACGCGCCGGGCTCCGGGCCGAGGACCTCACCTCGCTGATCCACGGCACCACCCTCGCCATCAACTCCCTGCTGGAGCGCAAGGGCGCCAGGACCGCGTTCGTCGCCACCAAGGGGTTCCGTGACGTCCTGGTCCTCGGCCGGGAGTACCGCTACGACATCTACGACCTGGACGGCTCCCCCGCCCCGCCGCTCCTCCCCCGCTCCCAGGCGTTCGAACTGGACGAGCGGGTCACCGCGGCCGGGAAGGTCGTCCGCCCGCTGCGCGAGGAGGAGGTCGTGGAGCTGGCGCGCCGACTGCGCGAAGAGGAGTACGAGGCGGTCGCCGTGCTGTTCCTGCACAGCTACGCCTGGCCCGAGCACGAGCGGGAGGCCGCCCGCATCCTCACCCGTGAGCTGCCCGGGGTCAGCGTCTCCGTCTCGCACCACGTCTCCCGGGAGATCCGCGAGTACGACCGGGGCGTTTTGACCGCGATGAACGCGTTCATCCAACCCAAGGCCAAGCGGTACATGGCCCGGCTCGACACGAGGCTGCGCGGCGGCGGATTCCACGGGGACTGGCTGGTGATGGGGTCGCACGGCGGCCTGATGGCGCCGTCGGTGGCGGGCGCGTTCCCGACCCGCATCATCGAGTCGGGGCCCGCGGCCGGTGTCGTCGCCACCGCCGACTTCGCCAAGAAGGGCGGACACAGCGAGGTCCTCGCCTTCGACATGGGCGGCACCACGGCCAAGGCGTGTCTGGTGCGCGGCGGCGAGCCCTCCATCACCACCGACTACGAGGTGGGCCGCGCCGACCGGCTGCTCAAGGGCAGCGGGCTGCCGGTGAAGCTGCCCGTGGTCGACATGATCGAGATCGGGGCGGGTGGCGGCAGCATCGCCCGGGTCGACGCACTCGGGCTGCTGGAGATCGGGCCCGAGAGCGCGGGCGCCGAGCCGGGTCCCGCCTGCTACGCCAAGGGCGGCACCGAGCCGACCGTTACCGACGCCAACGTCGTCCTCGGGCTGCTCGACCCCGGCTCCTTCCTGGGCGGCCGGATGACCCTGGACGTGGCGGCGGCGCGGACCGCGCTCGCCAAGGTGGCCGAGCCGCTGGGGCTGAGCATCGAGGAGGCCGCCTGGGGCATCCACGAGGTCGCCAACAACAAGATGGCCGAGGCGCTGCGCACCCACGCGGTCGAGAAGGGCGTCCATCCGGCGAACCTCACCATGCTGGCGTTCGGCGGCGCGGGGCCCAGCCACGCGTACTCGCTCGGCAAGCTGCTCGGCGTGCGGGAGGTGTACTTCCCGGCCGGGGCCGGTGTCTACTCGGCGTTCGGGCTGCTGACCGCGCCGCCGACCTCGGACTTCGTCCGCGCCGACCGCCGCCGGCTGGACGAGGACATCCACCTGGACGCGGTCCGGGCGGTGTTCGAGGACGGATTCGCCGAGGCGCTCACCGTCCTCGACGCCACCGGTGTCGAGCGGGGCGCCGTGCGGCGCGAGCACCTGGCCGATGTGCGCTACGTCGGCCAGGGATCCGAACTCACCGTCCGCGTACCGGACTCGTTCCTCTCCGGCGGCGACATCGCCGCGCTCGTGGGCGCGTTCGAGGAGGCGCACCGGCGCCGGTTCGGGCGCATCCTGCCCGGGGTGCCCGCCGAGGTCGTGAACTGGCGCGGCCGCGCCCGTACCGAGGCACCGGCGGTGGCCTTCCCGGACCGGCCCGCGGACGCGGACACCGCCGTCGGCCACCGCACCATCCCGGTCTACCCGGGCCGGGAGGCGGGCCGCCGCGACGCACCGATCGTGCACCGCGCGGACCTTCCCGCCGGCCGGAAGGTCGACGGCCCCGCGCTCATCCAGGAGGACGAGTGCGCCATCTACGTCGGTCCCGACGCGACCGCGACCCTCGACGCACACGGCACCATCCTGATGGAGGTCGACTGATGGCTGCCCAGGTCAACCTGAACGATCCGATCACCCTGCGCATCACCTGGGACCGTCTCGTCTCCATCTCCGAGGAGGCGGCGACCACGCTGGTGAACATGGCGTTCTCCAGCATCGTGCGCGAAGTCGGCGACTACTCGTGTCTGCTCATGGACGCCGAGGGCAACTCCCTCGCACAGCCCAGGACCAGCATTCCCGTCTTCATCGGCACCCTGCCCGCGACCGTCCGCCACTTCCTGGAGAAGTTCCCGGCCGAGACGCTGCGCCCCGGTGACAGCCTCATCACCAACGACCCGTGGCTCGGGACCGGCCAGCTCAACGACGTCACGATCGCGACCCCGATCTTCATCGACGGTGAACTCGTCGCGTTCTCCGGCTCGGTCGCCCACATGTCCGACATCGGCGGCACCCTCAACATGGGCTCGGCGCGCGAGGTCTACGAGGAGGGCTTCCGCATCCCGCCGAGCAAGCTGATCGACGGCGGGCAGCCCAACGAGCAGCTGCTGGAACTCTTCCTCTCCAACGTCCGCGCTCCCGACCAGGTCCAAGGCGACCTCCAGGCCATGCTCGCCGCCAACCACGTGGGCGCGGAAGGTCTGCTGGCGCTCATGGGCAACCTCGGTCTGGACCGGGTCGACGAGCTGGCCGCCACCATCCATCAGCTCACCGAGAACGCGATGCGCCGGGCCATCGCCGACGTACCGGACGGGCGCTACGAGGCGTCCGTCGACATCGGCGACTTCGAGGGCGACATCCACGTGCAGGTGGCCATCGAGGTGTCCGGCTCCGACATCACCGTGGACTTCGCGGGCTCCTCCCCCGAATCGGCGTACGGCACCAACTGCCCGATGTGCTACACGTACGCGTACACCGTCTATCCGCTGAAGTGTCTGCTGGAGCCCAGCCTTCCCAACAACGAGGGCTGCTTCAAGCCGATCACCGTCACCGCGCCCGAGGGCTCCATCGCCAACGCCCAGCGGCCGCGCGCGTGCGAGATGCGCAACCGGATCGGCCATATGGCGCACGCCGCGATCTTCACGGCGCTGGCGGACGTCCTGCCCGACCGGGTCATGGGCCACTCCGGCAGCGCTCCGGTCACCGTGGACGTGCTGTCGGGCACCCGCGCCGACGGCAGCCGGTTCGTGGAGAACCTCTGCGTCAACGGGGGCACCGGTGCCCGTCCGCACGGCGACGGGGTGATCGCCGCCTTCCCCGGCAACATGTCCGCGACCCCGATCGAGCTCCTGGAGTCCTCCGCGCCCGTACTGTTCGAAGCGAAGGAGATCATCCCCGACTCGGCCGGTGCCGGACGGTACCGGGGCGGGCCCGGTCAGCGCATGGTCATCCGCAACATCGGCGACCGGCCCGTCACCCACTCCATGTTCTACTCGCGCATGCGCCATGTGGCCGGCGGCGTGCTGGGGGGCGAGCCCGGCACGCCCAACCGTGTGCTGGTCAACGGCGAGCCGCATCCGCAGCCGGTGGGGCGGCACGATCTCGCCCCGGGTGACGTGGTCGACATCGAACTGCCCAGCGGCGGCGGCAAGTTCCCGGCCGCCGAACGTGACCGGGAGGCCATCCTCGCCGACCTCGCCGAGGGCATCCTGACCCCCGAGGGCGCCCGGCGCGCCTACGGCTGGGAGGGCTGATGGGGCTCCTCGACGGCAAGACCGCGCTGATCACGGGTGCGGGCACCGGCATCGGCCGGGAATCGGCGCTCCTGCTCGCCCAGGAGGGCGCGACGGTGGTGCTCACCGGGCGCCGCCGGCACATCCTCGACGAGGTGGCATCCGTCATCGAGGACGCCGGCGGCACGGCGTTCACCCGCTCCACGCACATCGAGAACGCCGAGGAGGTGCGCGAGCTCGTCGCGTGGACGAAGGACGTGGCCGGTCCCGTGGACATCCTGGTCAACAACGCGGGCAGCGCGAGCAAGGTGCTCAACGTCCGGTGGATCACCGAGGCCGAGTGGAACGCCGTCATGGGCGTCAACCTCACCGCGGTCTACCTGCTCACGCAGGCGGTTCTGCCGGACATGCTGGCGCGCGGCGGCGGCACGATCGTCACCGTGTCGTCGCTCGCCGCGGTGCGGCCCAACCTCCTCGGCGGAGCCGCGTACGGCGCGGCGAAGGCGGGGGTGCGCAACTTCATGACGTACCTGCACAACACCTTCCGCAACGACATGATCCGCGCCACCTGCGTCCTGCCCGGCGAGGTCAACACGCCGATCATGGGCAACCGCGCCGCCCCGCCGAGCGAGGAGACGCGGGCGGCCATGGTGCAGCCGGAGGACGTGGCACGGGCGGTGCTGCTGTGCGCGTCGCTGCCGCAGCGGACGGTCGTCGAGGAGCTGGTGATCGCCCCCACCGTGCTGCGGGACACCTCCGCCGACATCGAGACCAGCCGCTGGATCGGTGCCCCGGAGGACCTCCACGGGAAGGAGCGGCCTTGACCACCGGGAACCCGCCGCGCGTTCGGCGCCCCGGGCGAGGGGCACCTGCGGTTGTCGTACGCTGCCAGCCCGGAATCCATCACCGAGGGGCTCCGCCGACCGGCTCGCGGCCTCTCGGCCCTCCGTTTGAACGGTGGTTCATATGCAACAGGAGCGTCGGCCGATGCGCAGTGACACGGAGCGCAACCGCAGGCAGCTCATCAAGGCCGCCGCGCGGCTGTTCGAGAGCTCGCCGACCCAGGTCAGCCTGGCCGATATCGCCAAGCAGGCCGAGGTGTCCACCGCGACGGCGTACCGGCACTTCTCCTCCGTCGAGGAGATCCTGCACGCCTTCCGGTCACAGGTGGGTTCCGAACTGTGCGAGTTCAGCGCGCGGCAGACCACCACCGGCATGGTCAAGCTGGAGGCGGTGTCCCGCTACTGGGTCTCGCTCGTCCTGGAACACGGCGGGGCGATGGCGCAGATGCGCTCCCACCGCGGCTACCTCGAACGGCTGCGCGAGGGCACCGGCTATCTCGCCCCCCAGGCCGAGGCCCTCGCCGAGCCACTGCGGCAGACCACCGAGGAACTCGGCCTGGGCGACCTGGGAGACGAGGCCATCTACCTGTGGAACACCCTGTTCGACCCCCGCGACATCCTCGACCTCATCAAGAGCGGACGAACGGAGGACGAGGCCGCCACCCGCCTGGTGGCGGCCCTGCGCGGCGCCCTCATCGGCTGGTCCACGGCGGCGGACCAGGAGGGCGGGCACCAGGGCTGAGCGGCGCTCAGCACTCGATGACGTTGACCGCGAGGCCGCCGCGCGCCGTCTCCTTGTACTTGACCTTCATGTCGGCGCCGGTGTCCTTCATGGTCTTGATGACCTTGTCGAGGGAGACATGGTGGCGGCCGTCGCCGCGCAGCGCCATCCGTGCGGCGGTGACGGCCTTGACCGCGGCCATGCCGTTGCGCTCGATGCAGGGGATCTGCACGAGCCCGCCGACGGGGTCACACGTCAGACCGAGGTTGTGTTCCATGCCGATCTCGGCGGCGTTCTCGACCTGCTCGGGGCTGCCGCCCAGCACCTCGGCCAGGCCCCCGGC